>JACQAL010000016.1 GCA_016195025.1 Bacteroidota bacterium
GTTTGGATGTCTTTGGCTACGATCGGTTATCAAACGAATCAAACGCTCTATCAAGTAAAAACAGGATTGTTTAAACAGTTCCTTGTGCAACAACTCAGAACACCACTAACTCATTTTCACTAATCTTGCGAAAGTCCTAAGTAAGTTCCTTCGGGCACATTCACGCCTGCGGTGGTTTTTCCATCCCAGCACGCGCCCGAATATTCTGAATAATACACGGGTATTCCCCATCGGTTGTAAACGGTAAGTTCCGCGCAGCCGGCAAATTTTCCATTGGTAATCATCTGGAAGCAATCGTTTATTCCGTCTCCGTTCGGAGAAAAAACATTAGCGGACTGGGTAACGATGTAAGAAGAAAAATCATTGATGGAAAAACTTTTTGAAACCGTATCGGAGCAGGGAGGCAGCAAAGCCGTGAGCGAAACCGTATAAGAATTCTGATAGGTGAAATCAAAAACCGGGTTTTGCTGGTTGCTTGTTCCGCTTCCGAAATTCCACTGCCATGCCGTTGCGTTCAAACTTGAATCGGAAAACAGCGCAACTACTTTTTCACATTCGGGAGAAAAGAGGTAGCCGAAATTTGCAACCGGCATCACATTCATCTGCACACTTACCGAATCGGAGTTACTGCATCCGTTGGCATCAGTTCCAATAACGGCATAAATGACAGCAGAAGTATCAGCCGTAACAATAGAAGAAGTGGTTGCTCCGTTATTCCATAAATAAGAAATTCCTCCGCTGGCAGTTAGCGTGGCGTTTCCTCCCAAACAAATTGAAGTATCGCTTTGCGCAACAATGGCGGGAAGATTCCAGACCGCAACATGCACCGTATCGTTCTTCACGCAGCCGTTGTTATCCGTAACCTGAACGGTGTACGTGGTGGTGGCAGAAGGAGAAACAGTAATGGAAGAAGTGGTTGCTCCGCCCGGCATCCATACATACGTATAACCGGGCGTGCCGCCTGCAGCAAAAATATTTTCTGGCGCATTCATTCCGGCACAAATGTTTGTATCGGGCGCAGCAGATGCCGTGAGCAGTGGCGGCTGCGTTATCGTTAAGGTTGCGCTGTCCGCGCATCCGTTCGCATCGGTGATGAGTACGGAATAATTTCCTGCGGGAAGATTTGAAATGCTTGCAGAAGTTGAATTCGTATTCCACAAATAAGTATAACCCGGTGTTCCGCCAGAAACAGAAATGGTTGCCGAGCCCGTGCTGTCAGGATTGCATAAAACATTTACCACTGAACTTGCTGCCGAGAGCGGTGCGACCGGCTGCGTCAGCGTAACGGAAGAAGTAGTGGTGCACCCATGCGAATCGGTTACCAGCACGGAATAATTTCCTGCAGGAATATTTGTTGCGGCAGAAGTTGTTTGCCCGTTGTTCCATAAATAAGTATAAGCAAGAGTTCCTCCCGATGCCGACACGGTTGCTGTTCCCGTACTGTCGCCAAAGCAGAGAATATTTATTTGAGAGGAAGCGGAAGTAAGCAAAGTTGGTTCAGTAATTTGCACCAGCGTTTTAATAATGCAGCCGTTATTATCCGTAACAGTAATGGTATAAACTCCCGCGGCAAGCCCGGTTGCTGTCTGAGATGTCTGCAAAGTCGGATTCCAGAAATAAGTATAACCCGGAGTTCCGCCAAATGGATTCACCGTTGCCATGCCCGTGCTGTTGCCGAAACAATCCACATTAATGATGGTGGAAGAAAAAACTCCAAGCCCTGTAGGAGAAGTAATCAGCGCGGTATCGTTAAATGTGCAGCCGTTCGCATCGGTAACCGTTACTGTATAAACTCCTGCATAAAGCGCAGTGGCGGTTTGCGTGGTTTGCGAACCAAGCGGAGGGCTCCACGAATAAGTATAACCGGGAGTTCCTCCGGCAACATTTACTGACGCGCTGCCGGTGTTGTTTCCAAAACAATCCACCGGATTTGTCGGGGGAATTGCATGTGTTAAAGGAGGCGGAGTAGTGATTTGCACGCTGTCCAAAAAAGTGCAGCCGTGCGAATCGGTAACAGTAATCGTATAAGTTCCTGCAGATAAACCGGTGGCAGCAGCAGTGGTAACAGCAGCGGGATTCCATAAATAAGTATAAGCCGGAGTTCCTCCCGAAACATTCACCGTTGCGCTTCCGTTATTATTTCCGAAACAATTAATATTTACAACTCCGGAAAAAGTATGCGACAACGCAGTGGGAGTTGTAATGGCGACTGTATCTGAAAAAGTGCAGCCGTGCGAATCGGTAACAGTGATGGTGTATGTTCCTGCAACAAGTCCGGTGGCGTTTTGTGAAGTTTGCGAGTTGCTCCACGAGTAAGTGTATGCCGGAGTTCCTCCTGAAACATTTACGGTGGCGCTGCCGTTGTTATTTCCGAAGCAATCAATATTTGTGATAGCAGAAAAAGAATGCGATAAAGCGGTTGGAGAAGTTATCGTGACTGTATCCGAAAAAGTACAGCCGTTAGCATCCGTAACGGTGATGGTATAGATTCCCGCAACAAGACCTGTTGCCGCTGAAGTGGTCTGCCCGGAAGGATTCCAAGAATATGTATAAGCAGGCACGCCTCCCGAAACATTCACAGTTGCGCTTCCGTTATTATTTCCGAAGCAATTAATATTTACAACTCCCGAAAAAGAATGAGTGAGCGCAGTGGGAGAAGTAATTGTAATTGTATTGGAAGAAGTACATCCCATAGCATCCGTAACAGTGACGGAATAAGTTCCCGCAGAAAGCCCCGTTGCCGTTGAAGTGGTTTGCCCGGATGGATTCCACGAATAGGTGTAAGGCGGAGTGCCGCTTGAAATATTTACCGAAGCGCTGCCTGTATTATTTCCAAAGCATTTCACATTGGTTACCGAAGAAAAAGAAAACACAACCGGAGGAGAATTGGAAATGGTTATATTATTTATTACGCTGGTGCAGTTGTTCGCATCGGTAACAGTTACCGTGTACGTTCCTGCGGAAAGCCCGGTGATGGAAGAAGTGGTTTGTCCGCCCGGATTCCATAAATAAGTATAAGGCGCAGTGCCGGAAATAATAGTAACAGCAGCCGTTCCGTTCGGACTTCCGCAGCCGGCATTGGTGGTGGCAACACTCACGCTGAGCGCGGAAGGAATGCACGTTGTGCAAGTGGTGGTTTGATAATACAAGCCCATCGCAGCCCAGAGATAGCAATCGTTCCCGCCACTTCCATCCATTCCAAACACCGAAGAAGTTTGATTCGGCAGAAGTGTAACGGACGCTTCGTCTTCATCATAAAATAAATTTGGAAAGTTTGCATTAACTCCATTCAAAGTAGTGATGTGAGTGGGAGGGGCAACATTGTCCTGATGGTCGGATGAAAGAGTGAATGCGCGCGCAGAAGTTGGCGCAGCGCAGACATTAAAGCCGGTCATGGTTTGGGAGAGCGGAGAGCCGCTTCCGCTCGCAACTGCTCCGTCCCAGAGTGTAATATTGCCCTGATAGTTTGCGCTCGGGTCGCGGTAAATAATAAAAAGCGTTGCGCCATCAATTTCCCAGTTAGGGTTGGTGAAGCCGGAAAAATTAAATGTGTAGTTTCCATTGCCGCTGATAAATGATTTGGGAATACCCCATCGGTAAACAGCCGTTCCGGTTTCTCCCCAGCATTTGGGTCCGTCTGTTGCAATGGGTCCGCCAGAAGCAAAACTTTTTACGCTTGACGCGGGATTGGTAATGGTAATGGAGGTGGTGCCTGGAGCCGTAGGCGATTGATAGGAGCAAAGCATCCATACGAAAACAGAATCCAACGCATAGCAGGCGGGTAATCCTGAAATTACCCACTTGGCAGGAAGCCCAGAACCATACGTGCCGGTAGTGGTAAAAGGATTATATCTTGTTTCAACTAAAGTGGTGTCATATATATAATTCAACCCGCAGGCGCTGTCGTGAAACAAAGGCGCAAGCGCGTTGGCAGCAACCGAAGGATTTGTTTTGGCTTCATGGGAAATCAACCCCGGCTGGGCGCTGATGACACCAACGATGGAAAAAATAACAAAAGCAGAAATTATTTTTTTAGAAGTCAGCATTGCAGAAGACGAAGGTATGTTAAAAATTCTTTTTTAACAAACAGCCAAAAAGAATTATCTCAACAGCGTTACAAACCCCTTCAGTTGTATTCCCTTCAAATCAAAAATATAAAAGTAAGTCCCTTCGGGAACACTCACGCCTGCGGAGGTTTTTCCATCCCAGCACGCGCCCGAATATTCAGAATAATACACAGGAATTCCCCAGCGGTTATAAATAGTAAGTTCCGCGCAGCCGGAAAATTTTCCTCCATCGGCTCCCGATATTTTCGGAATCAGGTTGAAGCAATCATTCATTCCATCGCCATTCGGTGTGAACACATTGGTGGTTTGAATGGAAACATAATTGGATAAATCTGAAACAGAAATGATTTTCTGCGCGGTATCGGGGCAGGGAGGATTCATAGCCGTAAGAATGATTATATAATTTGAATTATACACGAACGAATGAACAGGATTCTGCTCCGAAGAAATAGTTCCATCGCCAAAATTCCAACTCCATGCCGCAGCATTCAAACTTGAATCGGCAAACTTCGCTTCCATTCCATCGCAGGCGAGTGAAAGCGTGTAAGCGAAATTTGCAACGGGAGTTATTCCAATCATAACCGAAACCGAGTCCACATTCACGCAGCCGTTTGCATCTGTTCCGGTTAATGTATACGTTGTTTGAATAGTTGGCGCAACCGAAATTGAAGTTGCGGTGGCTCCGCTGCTCCACGAATAAATTATTCCTCCGCTGGCGGTGAGTGTTACCAAACTTCCCGGGCAAAGCGTTTGATTTATTCCCGCGTTGATGTTCGGCAAAGCGTTCACCGTAAGTTGCACCGAGTCGGAATTAATGCAGCCGTTCGCGTTCGTAACAGTTACCGTATACGTGGCGCTGCTTGTTGGCGTAGCAACCGGGTTGGAAATGTTCGGATTGCTTAATCCGCTGGACGGGCTCCACAAATAATTTATGCCGCCCGATGCATTCAGCAAAACCGAATCGCCCGCGCAGATTGCAGTATCATTCGAAGTATTTACAACAGGAAGCGCATTCACAAACACAGTGGCTGAATCCATATTCGAACATCCGTTCGCATCGGTTCCAATCACCGTATAAGTGGAAGAAGAAGTGGGTGAAACTGAAATCGAAGTGGAGGTCTGCGTGGTGCTCCACGAATATAAATTTCCTCCGCTGGCAGTGAGCGTGGTTGAATCTCCAACGCAAATCGAAACATCCGCTCCCGCAGAAATTATTGGAAGCGCATTCACAAACACAGTTGCCGAATCAACATTCGAACATCCGTTTGCATCCGTTCCAATCACCGTGTACGTGGAAGAAGAAGTGGGCGCAACCGCATTCACAAACACAGTTGCCGAATCAGCATTCGAACATCCGTTTGCATCCGTTCCAATCACCGTGTACGTGGAAGAAGAAGTGGGCGCAATGGAAATGGAAGTGGAAGTTTGTGTGGTGCTCCATGAATATAAATTTCCTCCGCTGGCAGTGAGTGTTGTTGTATTTCCGAAGCAAATGGAAACATCCGCTCCCGCAGAAATTATTGGAAGCGCATTCACAAACACCGTTGCCGAATCAACATTCGAACATCCGTTTGCATCCGTTCCAATCACCGTGTACGTGGAAGAAGAAGTCGGAGAAATAGAAATGGAAGTGGACGTTTGCGTGGTGCTCCACGAATATAAATTTCCTCCGCTGGCGGTGAGCGTGGCAGTATTCCCTGAACAAATTGAAACATCCGCTCCGGCAGAAATAACCGGAAGCGCATTCACAACTACAACTACCGTAGCCGTTCCGCTGCAGGTGAACGTGGATGCGGTAACAACATACGTTGTGGTGGCAGTGGGAGATGCTGTCGGGTTTGCAAGGGTAGAATTATTTAATCCGGTGGATGGATTCCACTGATACGTTGCTCCAACAGGCGCAGTGGGCGCACCGCCAATGGTAATGCTTGTTCCAATGCAAATGGAAACATTGGGTCCTGCATTGGTGGGAACAACCGGATTCAAAAAAACTGTCAGCGTATCCCAGTTCGCGCAGCCGTTTGCATCGGTAATGTTCACCGTATACTGCGTAGTGATAGTTGGATTTGCAACGGGGTTGGAAATGTTCGGATTGCTCAGCGAAGAAGCAGGCGCCCAGTTATAGGTTACTCCGTTGCTTGCATTCAGCGTAACAGAAAATCCCGGGCACATCCATCCGGGTTTCGGTCCGGCATTGGCAAGCGGAAGAGGATTTACAAAAACTTTTACCGTGTCACTATTCGTGCAGGAGTTCGCATCGGTAATCATCACCGTATAATTGGTGGTGGAAGTGGGATTCGCAACGGGGTTGGAGCAAAGCGTGCACGATAAACTTCCCGAAGGGCTCCACGAAAAGTTTCCGCTGCCTGTTGCATTCAGCGTGGAAGAATTTCCAATGCAAATGGAAACATCCGCTCCGGCATTCACCGCGGGCTTGGGTAAAACATTAACGGAAACAAAATCGGTGTCGGTGCAACTGTTCAGCGATACAACGAGCGTGTAAGTTGTGTTCACAGTCGGATTCGCAACCGGGTTTGAAATGGTTGAATTGTTTAAACTCCCCGAAGGCGACCAGTTATAGGTTCCTCCCCCGCTTCCGTTCAATGTTGTAGTAAAGCCGGGACAAACAGTTGCATCGGGTCCGGCATTTGCAACGGGCGGTTGATTCACAAATACTGTAACCACTGCGGTGTTGGTGCAGGTGGTTGGTGCGTTTACGTTCAGCGTATAGGTTGTAGTGGCGGTTGGATTCGCTATGGGATTTGCGCAAGTGGTGCACGATAATCCGGTGGAAGGACTCCAGTTATAGGTTGAACCGGCAGGACCTGTCGGATTTCCTCCAAGCGTAATTGAATTGCCGTTGCATATAGTTTGATTCGCTCCGGCATTTACAACGGGAAGTTGATTCACCGTAACTGAAACCGTTCCCGTGCTGGTGCATCCTGCCGATGAAGTAACCGTAACGGTATAGTTTGTTGTCGAAGTCGGATTCGCAACGGGATTGGAAATATTCGGATTGCTCAATCCGTTGGAAGGGCTCCACGAATAAGTTCCTCCGCCCGTTGCATTGAGCGAAACCGAATTGCCGGTGCAGATGGTGGAATTTGCTGCGGCAGTAACCACAGGCGCGGGCTGAATGGAAACATTCAGGGAAATGGGACCGGCAGAACATCCGTGCGAGTTGTAAGAAGTAACTGAAATGGTTCCGTTGGGTCCGCTTCCCCACGTAACATTCACGCTGCTTGTCCCCTGCCCCGATGTAATGCTTCCTCCGGAAACCGTCCATGAAAAAGAACTTCCGCTCGAAGCGGGCACGCTGTATGTTCCCGAGGTGTTCTGGCAAAGCGGATTGGGTCCACTGATGGAACTTGGTCCGTTGTAAGGCAAAACCTGTATGGTGTAAACCACATTGGTAACTTTTGGCGGGCATCCGTTATCGGGCGCCTGCACAATGAAAAAATAATTTCCCGCCTGCGTGCAGGCAATGTTCCAGCAGAAATTACTGGTAACGCTTCCGTTTCCTGCGGCAGGATTGGGCGTTATGGTTGCCGGAGGATTGGTGGGCGGATTATTAAACAATGTTCCCGATGCACTGAAAAATACGCTGTCGCCATTGGCATCGTTGAAGGTGATGGGAAAGCAGAGCGTATCTCCCACGTTCGCAATATAATTTGTCTGCCCTGTTGTGGGAGCAAGATTTGGCGCGCTGTTGGGCGGACAGTTCACCACAATGATTTGCATATCGAGCCGCGTGATTCCCACCAACTGATTATTTCTAAACTCCTGCAGTTCCACCGCCACCACAAAATAGCCGGTTGTCGGGGAAAGATATTGCGACAAGCCGGTGAAGGCATTCACCGAAGCATAGCCGCCCGGACCAAATGGCTGAGAGGCGCTGTATCCGGCTGCATAGTTTACCAGCGGAATGGGAAACGTATACGGATTAGGCGGAACGGGAACGGGATTGGTTTGCGATGCGTAGCCGTTGTAGGGCTGCACGAGGGAATATACAATCACATCTCCATCGGGGTCAATGGCGGTGTTGAGAATGCTGGCAGTATCGTTCACGCATATATAAGGAACGGGGGGAAGCGCAAAGGTGGGCGAACTGTTGTTTACAAACGTGGGCGGAACAAAACAATAATAGGTCTGCGCGGCAGCACCGGGGTTTGCAAGGTTGATGATGTTTCCGTTGCGGCAGCACCGCTCGAAAATGAGATGGTAGCCGCCATTGCTGGCGGGAAGTTCAATCACATCGGTATAAATTCCTTCTTCCACACACACCACCGGAGCGCTCACGCACTGCCCCGCTCCGGGCAGCGCCACCCAGTTTTGCGAAGTGAGCGGAATGGTGAAACTGTTTGCCAGAACTTTGTTGGGGTCGTTGGGATTGAGCCAGTCCTGAATGTATGCTCCAACATCTACATTCGGATTAAGCGTTGCCGTGGTGCAGGTTCCGCAGGGAAGCGTCTGGTCATCGCAGTAGCGGTAAATTTTCAGCGTAACCTGATATTTATAGTTGCCCGTAGAAGAATTCAGCCCCAGATATTGATAACCCGCCCAGCCGCCCATGAGATGTGTGGCAAAGGAAAGAGAAGTAAGAAGTAAGAAGTAAGAAGTAAGAAGTATTTTGATGGAAATTAAGCGCATTATGTTTTTAGATGATTAAATTGGTTAAATTATTGCATAATTTTCAATACAATCATCATTTTTTACTATTTTTTGCACTTTCAGAGAGATAATTATGTCTTTAATCTCTCCAATTGTTACCTTCAGATGTCCAATTGTGTCTTTCTTCTCTCGGATTGTTACCTTCAGAGGTCTGATGGTATCTTTCTTCTCTCCAATTGTTACCTTCAGAGGTCTGATTGTGTCTTTCATCTCTCGGATTGCATCTTTTTATGTAAAAATACAGTTTTTTTCACAAAAATGGCGTTTTATTGAATAATCAGTTTTCCTGTGGCAACCTCATTCCTATCTTTAGCAGCAATTTTATAAAAATAAATTCCTTTGGGCTCGTTGGAAATATCAATGGTTGATGTTTGATGGTTAATGGTTGATGTAAATATTTTTTCTCCGAGAAGATTATAAATATTGATTGATGTATTTCCATTAGCCATTAGCCATTTTACATTATCCATTTGTATTTGAAAAATGCCGGTGGAGGGGTTGGGGGAAACATACACAGAATTGTTTGCATGATTATTTTCATTTGTTCCCACTGTTAGACAAAGAGTAGTTTCAATACCTCCTGTGCTTACTTGTGTTGCTGGAGTTGTCGTTGTTCCTCCTGTATTTTGAATGCCTCCAGAACCTTGTATTCCTCCAGAGCTTAAAATTGTATTTGGATTGGTTTCATTACACCCACTATTTCCATTACTGTCAGTTTTGATTAAATAAATATCACCTGCGCCTTTTCCAAAACTTCCTGTATAACCTGTAATAATAAATCCATCATTTGTTTGTTGCACAAAATTTCCTCTATCGCTACCTGTTCCTCCAAAAGTTTTTGACCATTGCAAAATACCAGAGGAAGTAGTCTTCACGAGATAAACATCAAGATATCCCGAGCCGAAACTCCTCGTTTCTCCAGCAATAATAAATCCACCATCATTAGTTTCCTCAACAGCGTATCCACCTTCATCATTTGAAGATCCTCCAAAAATTTTAGTCCACTGTAAAGAACCATTTGAATCAGTCTTTATAAGATACATGTCTGAAATACCACCACCTGTAATGTAAGTTTCTCCTGTAATAATATATCCACCATCAATCGTTTGACGCCCTGAATATCCATAATCATCTCCTGTTCCTCCGAAAGTTTTTGTCCATTGTAATGTGCCATCAGAAGCGGTTTTAACTAGATAAACATCGACACTTCCGGCACCAAAACTTGATGTATAACCAGTAATAATAAATCCTCCATCATTTGTTTGTTGAACAGAATTTCCTTCACTACTACTAACTGTTCCACCATAAGTTTTTGACCATTGCATTGTTCCATCCGAATAAGTTTTTATCAGATATATATTTGGAACTTTTGCACCGAAACTATTTGTGAATCCAGTTAATATATAACCGCCATCATTAGTTTGCTGAACGAAAGAGGCGATATCATTCCCTTGTCCTCCAAAAGTTTTTGACCATTGTAAAGTACCATTTGAAGAAATCTTCAAAAGATAAACATCATCATTCCCTAAGCCGAAACCATTGGTGTAACCTGCAATAATATATCCGCTGTCGTTAGTTTGTTGGACTGAATATGCTCTGTCATTATTTGTACTGCCAAAAGTTTTTGACCATTGCATAACGCCATCAGAGGTAGCTTTTACAAGGTAAATATCAAAATTCCCTTCCCCAAAACTTTCTGTTATGCCAGCAATAATAAATCCACCATCATTTGTTTGTACGGTGACATTTCCAATGTCATCCTTTGTTCCTCCATACGTTTTCTGGAAAGTAATTTGCGCGTTGCATACCTGAGAAAAGATAATTACAAGAAATATGTAAAAAAGTATTCTCATTTATTCCACAATTAATGGTTCGACTTATTCGCTCACCACAAGTTTCCCCTTCCCCACCACTCCGCTCTCCGAACTTACTTCATAGATGTAAATTCCGGCAGCAAGGTTGCTTTTACGAATTACGAATCCTTCCGAATTACGAATCACGGATGGGTTAACTTCCTTTCCATACAGGTCGAACACCTTCAATTCGTAATTCGTAATTCGGTTTCCATTCGTAATTCGCAGTGTAGCCGTTTCAGAAAACGGATTGGGATAAACCGTAAACTGTAAACCGGAAACCGGAAACTCTTCCGCGCTCACCAACTTCAGCACAGTTACCGCATAATCCTCCGCCTGCCCTTTAATCACCGTACACGCAGTGGGATTGCTTCCCCCGTTATCGGAAACAATGCGCATGCGCAGCAGCGTGCTGTACACCGCAACTCCGGTAGGAATGGTAATGGTGCCCGATGGATTAATGGTGCTTGCTTTGCTGAACAAAAGTTCATTCGCCTGGTTGAAAGTGCCGTCATTGTTCAAATCAATCCAGAGTTTGGTATCCTGCGCCAGCGAAGGGCTGGTTTGAATGCTCACGGAATACGTCTGCCCTTCGGTAAGCGTGGTTTGTCCGGTGCACGAAAAATCTTTGTATCCCTCGCTTCCGTCAGCAGAGGACTTATTGATGGTGTTCATCTGCACTTTGTAAATTCCATAGCCGCAGCAATACGCAAGCGTGGGCGCCTGGCACGAAGGAGCAACGGGAGTGTTGCCGAGCGTAACAAGAATATAATTTGATTTCACCAGCATGTTATTTCCGTTGGCATTGGTGGCGGTAAGCGAAACGGAATAAGTTCCGTTGGCAGTGTACGTATGCAACGGGTTTTGCTGGTTGGAAGTAGTTGCATCGCCAAAATTCCAGAGCCATTGGTTGGGAACATTCAGCGACTGGTCGGTGAACTGCACCGTGCCCGAACAGGAAACAGTATCATCAGCATAAAATTTTGCAACAGGCGGACTGGTATTCGGCTTCACAATAATGGCATAGTCCTCCGCCTGCCCGTAGGTAAGATTTGAACAAGGAGTTGGAATTGCCTGCAGCGACTGGTCGGCAGAAACGCGCACGCGCAGCGGAGTGTTCAGCGTGGCAGTGCCGGGAATAAAAACATTTCCGCTGGCGGAAATCACATTGTCGGCTGCAAACACGAGTTCGCCCGGTGGAGTAAATGTTCCGTCATTGTTGAAATCCATCCACACGCGGTAGTTCTGCGTGGAAGGAGAAGAAGGATTGCTCACCGAAATATTATACCACTGCCCGGTGGTAACCGTATCGCGGTTGCAGGTATAGTCCTCATAGCCCGCGCTTCCATCGGGAGAGTTGTTGTTGATTTTATCGAACTGAAAATTCGTGATGCCAAACCCGCAGCAATACGAAGTAGTGGTTGGTGTGCACGAAGCAGGCGTGAGCGGAGTTCCACTGAGCGAAACGGTAATGTAATTTGGTTTAGCAAGCGTATTGTTTCCATTCGCATTCGTTGCTTTCAGAGAAACAGAATACGTTCCGCTGGCGGTGTAGGTGTGAAGCGGATTCTGCGCGTTGCTCGTTGCTCCATCGCCAAAATTCCACAGCCATGCGGTGATGTTGTAAAACGATTGGTCGGTGAACTGAACATTGCCGGAACACGTGTTGGTTGGATTCGCGGTGAACTGCGAAGTGGGCGGACCGTTGGGCGTGTATGTAAATTTTATGTTCGGACGGTTCATCGAAGAGTTTCCAGAAGGAGCAGAGCAGATATTCGGGTTCATGTCCTGAAAAAAATACAGCACGCTGTTGTAGGAAGTAGTGGAATAATTCATCTGCGCGTTCTGCGTCCACGAATTATTATCAAAACAGGTTTCAATTAAAATGTTCGAGGTTCCGTTCCACGCGAAAGGAGTGGAGAAAGTGTGATTGTTCCACCCGCTGGCATCGGTAAAAGTTTGCGGTCCGTAAACAGTGACGAATCCGATATTATCGAAGTTGGAATTCACGCTGGCAGAAGGAGTGGTTTTCATCCGGATGGTGAAAGAAGTAAGCGGAGTTCCTGCGGGCGTCTGCACTTGGAAGGCGAGCGCGGTAATGTTGCCTGCAGCCATTCCTGCGGCTGTCATTTCCGAAGCGCGGATTAAAATCTGGTGGCGCGCTCCCCAGTAAAAATTTCCGTAAGGAGCGGGATACGCAGCGGAGTTATTAAAATTTGTTCCCGTGCCGATGATGGCGGTGGATTGGGAAAAGAGATAAGATGTAAGAAGGCAGACGGCAGATGTAAGTAGTAAAAGGATTTTTTTCATGGGTAAAGAAATATTAGATAAAGGGATGCCAGGTTGAACGTAGAAAGGAGGAAAATTGTTACATGTTTTTTGAATTATTTACTGCGGTACAATGAAAAGACATTGCCTCAGATAGCGCCATCCGGCATTATTGTAAAAAAAGTGAAGTAAGAATAGCTTCAGCAAAAATATTCTGACCGCGCAGCAGTGTCAAAATTTAAAGCCCAGCGTCATCAGCACGCTTGAACTATGCAGTGTGTTTTCCGAAGCGCTTATGAGCGAAGGATCGTAGAAAAAGTATTTTTCGGAATACTGTGAATACACATAAGCAAAGTCAAGGAAAAAATTTTCATCGCGGAAACCAATTCCCGCAGAATAATCCATGCGCGTGCCGATGTTTGTTTCTCCTCTGAAAGGGCTGGTGTAATAAGCCGCTCCTGCACGTATGCTCATGGGAGCCAGCCGCCACTCGGTGCCAAGGCGGATGATATTTCCTTCCACATATTTTGCGCGGATGGCTTTGTTCTCATTCAGAAATTTATATTTGGAAGAACTCAGCGATGCGGAAGAATAATCGGTGTACTCGTAATCAATTCCCACCAATCCTTTTTTCTGAATTACAAAACCCAAACTTCCGATGGCGCGCATGGGAGTTACCAGCGAATAATCATAAGACCCGGCAGGAGAATACGCAGTGGGATAATAATAGTTCGGATTTGAAAAATGCGTGACCATGTTGCTGCTGTATTCATCGTGCATGCTGAAATAGGTTGGCGAATGAAACGCACCGCCAATGCGTATCCAGTCCGTGGGGCGGTAAATCATTCCGAACTTTATATTGAAACCCACGCCTGTTGTTTTTAAGGATTGATTTAATTCAAATGACTTAAAAGTATTATAGGCGGAATCGGCTTTCTCCGTATAATTTGTTTCTTCGCTGTAATGTATGTGCGGAATTCCAACAGTCATTCCCATATATAATTTATCATCATAGTTTCCTCCGAGCGTAAAAACCGTTTCACCCATCGAGCCGCCTGTGGTAATGCTTTTGCTTTGCTCTTCGCCATAAATTCCTTGCAGGTGATGATAATAAGTTGCGGTTGCCGAATCATAAAACACCGCGCCTGTATTCAGCGCAAGCTGCGTTCCGAAGGGGCTCATCAAACTGGTATCGCCTCCCGAATTAATGGCATCGTTCAGGTAAACATCGAGCAAAGAACTTTGGGAATTTTTTCCGGTCATGGAAATACTGCTGTTGAAATTATTCAGCCGGTTATAGCCGAAACCAAACGTAACTCCCTTCCATGCATTTTTGGAATCAGGTTCATAGTAGGAAAGTATCAGCCCCGCGTTGCTGAAGTTCACATTGGTTTTATTATCGTACAAAGAGTTTCCTTTGAAATCAGAATTGGAGTTCTGTATAAAAAATCCGGGCGTAAAAGTAAATTCGCTCTTGCGGTAAATGGCAATGCCTGCAGGATTGATGGAGAGCACGGAAAAATCTCCGCCCAGCGCTCCGAATGCACCGCTCATTGCAGCAGAGCGCGCGGTGCCGGCATATTTTATTTGCGAGTAGCGAAGAGCATCTACTTCATTTTGGGAAAACAGGAGTACGGAAAGAAACACTCCTCCCGCTCCAAGCATGAATTTTTTTTTCATAGAACTTTTCTTTTGAATTTGGTTTAGGAAATATTATCGATGATGACCTCCGCCACCACCACCGCCACCGCCATGTGAAAATCCACCACCGCCTCCGCCTCCGCTACTGCCATGTGAAAATCCGCCACCGCCACCGCCCCAACTTCCACCGCTGCTGCCACCGCCTCCCCATCCGCCACCGGAATGCGGTGCACTGTAACTTGGCGAAGGAGCGCTGTAACTTTTCGGAGTGCTGTAATTAGGAGCGGGCGCTTCGTAACTTTTGGGCGTGCTGTAGTGAGGCGTTTCATAGTTATGAGGCGCTTCATAATTCTTTGGCGTGCTGTAATTGTTGCCCGGTGATTCATAATTTTTGGGAGTATCATTTCCTTTAGGAGCATCGTAAGATTTAGGCGTGTCGTAACCCTTCGGCATATCATATCCTTTTGAAGGCGCTTCGTAATTTTTCGGAGTCGGCAGGTTGTTTCCGTTCGGAGTATAATAATCATTAGCGCTTCCTTTTCCTTTAGGCGTTTCAACAGAAACAGGATTTACCGGTTTGTTCGGCAAATTATTTATGGTTGTACTGCCCGAAGGAAGATTGTTCACATTGCCACTGCTGTTCGGCAAATTAACATGCCCGATGTTTCCTCCATTTGCAGGAGCGGAAAGATTATTGGAAGAAGAAAAATTATCGGCAGAACTATTTATATGATTGTTCGGTCGCGGAGTGCTTTGAATTCCTCCCATAGTAGTTGGATAATGAACGGGAGTAAAATTATTTGCAGCGATAGCAGTTTCAAAATTTTTTCCGTGATTTGAAATTGCATTGCCGGGTGTTTGAAAATTTTTCGGGCGCGGGCCGTAATAATATCCGCTGTTGTCGTAACTGTTGTAATAATAATTGCTGGCAAGTCCATTGTAATAGCCGTTCCAGTATCCATCATAGTATCCGTTCCAGTATCCGCCATAATAAGGATAGCCCATTCCCATTCCGCATCCCCAGCTGTTCCAGCCGCAACCCCAGTAAGGATGATGCCATCCCCAACCCCATCCTCCGCAACCCCATGAGTCATACCAATACCAACTGGGATAATAATTATAGCAGTAATAACTCGGTCCCCACCAGGGGTAACCCATGTAAACGCTCAATCCCCACTGAGCAGGAATTCCTGAATACCAATACGAATTTGTGTAGTAGTTATCGTAATATCCATAATCGGAAGCAGGATGATAAAAACGTTTCATGCGCGCAGCATATTCATAATCGTAGTAATCATCGTAATTAAAATTGTTCGCAGAAGTTTTTTCTGAAGAGCCATTAGTGGTGTATCCATCCACGTTTTGATTTTGCTCCTGAGTCTCCTGCGTGGAAGAGAATGTTTCCGGGTTGCTTCTGTTTTCCTGCTTCGGCTGCACATACGTTTGCTTTTGCGCCTGCACCTCTTTCGATGATGCATACACATCATCGTTATATGTGCTTGCCGTTTGATTCATGTTAGAGCAACTGCTCAGAAGCGCTGCCGCTGCGAAAAGATTGATGAACGTTTTCATGATTCTTATTTTTTTAGTTTTGCTGTCTCTTACTACAAAGATACAATCAGAATTGGAATTTACAAACATCATACCAAAATTTAACATTTGTTAAATGGCTAAGGATTTGCCGAAAAGAAGCGAAAATTACTCCGAATGGTACAATCAGATTGTAACCAAGGCGGATTTGGCTGAACACTCTGCCGTGCGCGGATGCATGGTGATTAAGCCCTATGGATTTGCCATCTGGGAAAAGATGCAGGCGGCTCTTGATAAAATGTTCAAGGAAACCGGACATCAGAACGCTTACTTCCCGCTCTTTGTTCCGAAAAGTTTTTTAGAAAAAGAAGAAGGCCATGCCGAAGGTTTCGCAAAAGAATGTGCTGTTGTAACGCATTACCGCTTGAAAACAGACCCGAATCAAAAAGGAAAATTAATTGTAGATAAAGATGCGAAGTTGGAAGAAGAATTAATTATCCGCCCGACCTCCGAAGCAATTATCTGGAACACTTATAAAGGATGGATTCAATCGTACCGCGATTTGCCTATACTGATTAACCAATGGGCAAACATTGTGCGCTGGGAAATGCGCACGCGTTTATTTTTACGCACAGCAGAATTTCTCTGGCAGGAAGGACATACCGCACACGCCACAAAAGAAGAAGCCATTGCCGAAACAGAAAAAATGCTGGGCGTGTATGCTGGCTTCACAGAAAATTTTCTGGCGCTTCCGGTTTTGAAAGGAGTAAAAACTGCGAACGAACGTTTCGCAGGCGCGGAAGAAACCTATTGCATCGAAGCGCTGATGCAGGATGGAAAAGCATTGCAGTGCGGCACTTCACATTTCCTCGGACAAAATTTTGCAAAAGCATTTGATGTAAAATTTTCCAGCAAGGAAGGAAAGTTGGATTATGTTTGGGCTTCTTCGTGGGGAGTTTCCACTCGATTGATGGGCGCGCTCGTGATGGCGCATTCGGATGATGAAGGGCTTGTGCTTCCACCGAAACTCGCACCGATACAAGTGGTAATTATTCCGATTTACAAAAAGGAAGAAGAATTAAAAATGATTTCTGAAAAAGCATTGCAGATAAAAAAAGATTTGGAGTCGAAGGGAATTTCTGTGAAGTACGATAACAGCGATAACCGTTCTCCCGGATGGAAGTTTGCAGAATATGAATTCAAAGGAGTGCCTGTAAGAATTGCAATCGGTCCGCGTGATTTGCAGAATGAATCCGTAGAACTTGCAAGAAGAGATACGCGCACAAAAGAAATTATAAAGCAATCCGATTTAATTGTAAAAGTTGAATCGTTGATGAAAGAAATTCAAGAGGCACTGTATAACAAAGCACTTGACTTCAGAAAAGAAAACATGCACAGCGTGGATTCGTATGATGATTTCAAAAAAGCAATTGACAAAGGCGGATTCGTTTTAGCACACTGGGATGGCACTTCTGAAACAGAAGAAAAAATAAAAGAAGAAACAAAGGCGACCATTCGCTGTATTCCAATTGACTCGAATAAAGAAAGTGGCAAGTGTATTCTCACTGGAAAACCTTCTGGACGAAGAGTAGTATTTGCTGTTGCCTACTGATTTATCTTTCTCTTTTCCGCTATCTTCGCCCTCCATTTTATGGTTTCAATTAATGACATAACCGTTCACTTTGGCGGGCGCACACTGTTTGAAGATATTTCTTTTCTCATAAACAAGCAAGATAGAATCGGTTTGGCGGGAAGAAACGGTGCCGGCAAATCCACGCTGCTGAAAATTATTGCGGGTGAGCAGAGTGCCGACAGCGGTGAAGTTACCAAGCCGAATAATTTTTCCATCGGCTATCTTCCGCAGGACATGACGCACAATCTCGGCAAAACTGTTTTCGAAGAAACGGCTTCTGCATTCACAGAAGTGATGTCGCTCGAGAAAAAAATTTCGCACGTGAACGAGCAGATTGCCACACGCACGGATTATGAATCGGAAGAGTATATGAAACTCATTCACGATTTGCACGATTATTCGGAACGGCTGAATATGCTTGGCGGATATTCTCTTCACGCGGATATTGAAACTACTTTGCTCGGATTGGGTTTTGAGAGAACAGATTTCAACCGGATGATGGATGAATTTTCCGGTGGCTGGAGAATGCGCGTGGAAATTGCAAAACTTTTATTGAAGAAACCCGATTTACTTTTGCTCGATGAACCAACCAATCATCTCGACATTGAATCCATCCGCTGGCTGGAAAATTTTTTGCAGAATTATTTTGGAGCAGTGTTTATGGTTTCCCACGATAAAGCTTTTCTCGATAATATCACAACGCGCACAATTGAAATCACGATGGGAAGAATTTATGATTACAAAGGAAATTATTCGAAGTATGTCCGCCTGAGAAAAGAAAGAAAGGAATCGCAAATCCAGGCGGCAAAAAATCAGGAACGTTATATAGAAAAAACCGAAGCGCTTATCAATAAATATCGTGCTAAGGCTAACAAAGCAGCATTCGCACAGTCGCTGATAAAAAAATTAGACAAGCTGGAAGTTGTGGAAGTGGATGAAGACGATACTTCGAGCATCAAATTTAAATTTCCACTCGCGCCACGTTCAAGCAGAATGGTGGTGCACGCGGAGGAAGCGAAGAAACAATATGGAGAAAAAATTATTTTCTCTCACGTGAATTTTAAAATTGAACGCAAGGACAGAGTTGCTTTCGTTGGAAGAAACGGTGAAGGAAAAACCACGATGAGCAAAATAATTTGTGGCGAAGAAAAATGTGATGGACTTTTGAAAGTTGGCGATTCGGTGGACATCGGCTACTACGCGCAGAACCAGGCAGAGATTCTCAACGGAGAAAAAACCGTTTACCAAACTATTGATGAATCTGCCGAAGGAGAAAGCCGGAAAAATATCCGCGCTATTCTCGGCTCGTTTCTTTTCAGCGGAGATGACGTGCAGAAAAAAGTAAAAGTGCTGAGCGGTGGAGAAAAAGGACGCTTGGCAATGTGCAAACTTTTATTGCAGCCGCATTCACTTCTCGTGTTAGACGAACCAACAAATCATCTCGATATGCGCTCGAAGGATGTGCTCAAGCAAGCGCTGCTGCAATATGATGGAACGTTGATTCTTGTTTCACACGACCGGGATTTTCTGCAAGGGCTGACTAATCGTGTGTTTGAATTCCGCAATGGAAATGTGAAACAATATTCGGGAGATGTAAATGAATATTTGCGCGACAGGCAGGTGGGCTCGTTCCGCCAGATTGAACAGGAAGTAAAACCTAAAGTTCAAAAAGAAGAACCGCAGGAAGATAATTGGGAAAAGAAACAAAAAGAAAAACATCAGCGCGAAGCGCAGGCGCAGATTTCAAAACAGGAAAAGAAAATTGAAAAACTCGAAGCGGAAATAAAAATGATTGACGAAAAGTTAATGCATCCTGATACTTATTCAGAAATTGTGAATGATAAAAATACTTTTTCTAATTATGAGAAGTTGAAAAAACAATTGGAAGCGGAAATGAAAAAATGGGAGGAGTTGCAGAGTAAAATTGCTGGTTAAAAATAATTTCTATCTTTGCCTCATCAAATGAAAACACAATCACATAACCATCATCATTCTCTCGCACAGGCGGGCCGATGAGGTTTTGTGTAAAAACAATAAATCAAATCAAGGCTTGCCTCTAACGGCAGGCCTTTTTTATTTTAATACTTTAGAACTATGGAAACAAAACTTAAAATAGCAATTCAAAAATCTGGTAGACTTTACGAAGACTCTATAAAAATTCTTCGCGAGTGCGGAATCGAACTCAGCAACGGAATGAATAAACTCCGCTCGGAAGCGTACAACTTTCCGCTGGAAGTTTTGTTTCTGCGCGATGATGATATTCCGCAATATGTGGAAGACGGTGTTGCCGATGCGGGAATTGTGGGCGAGAATATTATTTACGAAACAAACAAAAAACTTCGTGTGATTGAAAAACTTGGTTTCGGAAAATGCCGTTTGTCTATTGCGGTTCCGAAGAATACGGAATACAAATCCACAAAAGAACTTCGCGGAAAAAAAATCGCCACGAGTTACCCTGTGATTTTGGGAAAATACCTGAAAAAGAAAAAAGTGGAAGTGAAACTCGAAGAAGTAAGCGGTTCGGTGGAGATTGCTCCGAGCGTTGGCTTGGCAGATGCGATTTGTGATTTGGTGAGTTCGGGAAGTACGCTCTTTGCGAACGGGTTGAAAGAAGTTGAAACAGTAATGAAATCGGAAGCGGTGTTTGTTTCGGGAACAAAACTCGACAAAGATAAATCCGCCATTCTGAAGAAACTTTTGTTCAGGATAAAAGCGGTGAAAAAATCGCGTCATAATAAATATGTTTTGCTGAATGCTCCGAATGAAAAGTTAGACGCGATTTGTAAAATTCTTCCCGGCATGAAAAGTCCTACCATTCTTCCGCTCGCGGAAAAAGGATGGAGTTCGGTTCATTCAGTGATTGACGAAGAAAAATTCTGGGAGATAATTGAACAACTTAAAGACAACGGTGCACAGGGAATTCTAGTAATTCCTATAGAGAAAATGATTGTATGATGCAAGTAATAAAATATCCTGAAAGAAAAATCTGGGAAGAAATTCTCAGACGACCTGCTATTGATTCTTCTTTACTTGAAGAAAAAGTTTCTTCCATTCTGAAAGATGTGAAAGAGAACGGAGACAAAGCTTTGAAAAAATATTCTTTGCAGTTTGATAAAGTTGAAATGAATTCGTTTGAAATCACAAAGGAAGAATTTACTAATGCAGAAAAGAAAGTTTCGAAAGAGTTAAAGCAGGCCATTCAACTAGCAAAAAGAAATATTGAAAAGTTTCACCTCGCGCAGAAGGAAAAAGTAAAGGTGATTGAAACAACCAAAGGCGTTAAGTGCTGGAGAAAATCTGTTCCGATACAAAAAGTCGGGTTGTATATTCCCGGAGGAAGTGCGCCTTTATTCTCTACCATATTAATGCTCGGCATTCCCGCGAAGATTGCCGGATGCAAAGAAATTATTTTGTGCACACCTTCTTTTGATGCTACTATATTATATGTAGCGAAGTTGGTTGGCATTAAAAAAGTTTTTAAAGTTGGAGGCGCGCAGGCAATCGGAGCAATGACTTACGGAACGGAAACAATTCCGAAAGTGAATAAAATTTTTGGCCCGGGAAATCAATACGTGACTTGCGCAAAACAATTAATTCAGAAAGACGGATTAGCAATTGATATGCCAGCAGGTCCTTCGGAAGTTGCAGTGCTGGCAGATAAAAGTTGTGTGCCTGCATTTGTTGCTTCTGATTTATTATCGCAGGCAGAACACGGAACGGATTCACAAGTGATTCTGGTTTCGGATTCGGAAAAAATAATTTTGGAAGTGCAGAAAGAAATTTATGTTCAGTTGGAAAAACTTCCAAGAAAAGAAATTGCAAAGCAAGCATTGGCAAACAGCAAAGCAATTCTCGTGAAAAATAAAAAAGAAGCGGTTGATTTGCTGAATGAATATGCACCTGAACATTTGATTATTTCCTGCAAGGATGCAGATAAACTCGCTGTGAAAGTTATAAATGCAGGTTCTGTCTTCATCGGAAATTATTCTCCCGAAAGCGCGGGCGATTATGCTTCAGGAACGAATCATACACTTCCCACAAACGGTTATGCGAAATCTTACAGCGGAGTTTCGCTGGATAGTTTTGTAAAGAAAATTTCTTTTCAGAAATTAAGCAAAGATGGTTTGAAAAAAATCAGCAGAGCAGTTGAGTTAATGGCAGAAGCAGAAGGATTGCAAGCGCACAAGCAAGCGGTAAATATTAGATTAAAAAATTAGTGTCAATTAGTGAAATTAGTGGCAGATGTTTGATCTGAATAAAATAATACGCGAGAACATAAAAAAACTTATTCCTTATTCATCTGCGCGCAATGAATTCAAAGGAGAAGCAAATATTTTTTTAGATGCAAATGAAAATGCGTATGGTTCTCCGCTGGAGCAAAACTTTAATCGTTACCCCGACCCGTTGCAATTAAAACTCAAAGAAAAAATTTCCAAAGTCAAAGGAGTTCCCGCAAAAAATATTTTTCTCGGCAACGGAAGCGATGAGGTGATTGATATTCTTTACCGCGCGTTCTGCAACCCGGCAAAGGACAATGCAATTCTTTGTCCGCCAACTTATGGAATGTTTGAGGTGTCTGCAAATATCAATGATGTGGAAGTTCGCAAAGTTCAGCTTACTGCCGAATTCCAACTGAATGCAGAAGGAATTTCTGAAAATGTGGATGAAAACACCAAACTAATTTTTCTTTGCTCGCCTAACAATCCTACAGGAAATTCTCTGGATAGGGAAGACATAGAATTCATACTAAATAATTTTTCTGGAATAGTTGTAATTGATGAAGCATACATTAATTTCTCCAAACAAAAAAGTTTTACTCTTGAACTAAATGAATATCCGAATTTGGTTGTGATGCAAACTCTGTCCAAAGCGTGGGGAATGGCGGGACTTAGAATAGGAATGGCATTCGCAAGCGAAGAAATTATTTCTGTGTTCAATAAAATAAAACCTCCTTATAATATCAACGAAGCATCGCAGCAACTTGCAATAAAAGCGCTGGATAATATTGAGCAGGTGAATAATTGGATTAAAGAAATTGTGAGCGAAAGAGAAAAACTGGTAAAGTCACTGGCAGATTTTTCTTTCGTGAAAAAAATATTTCCAAGTGACGCAAACTTTCTTTTAGTAAAAACCACCGAACCCAAAAAGATTTATAATTATTTAGTCGGGCAAGGAATTATTATAAGAGATAGAAGCAATATTTCGCTTTGCGAAGGCTGTCTGAGAATTACTGTCGGCACAAAAGAAGAAAACAAAAAACTTATTCAAGCATTAAATCAATATAAATGAAAAAAGTTTTATTCATTGACCGTGACGGAACAATCATCGTTGAACCGCCAATCACTTTCCAGATTGATTCACTGGAGAAACTGGAATTTCTCCCCTATGCTATTTCTTCGCTGAGAAAATTTGCGGAAGAAATGGATTTTGAACTCGTGATGGTTTCCAACCAGGACGGGCTCGGCACAAAAAAGTACCCGAAGAAATCTTACGATGCAGTTCAGAAAAAATTATTGAGGACGCTTTCAAATGAAGGAATCGAGTTTGATGATATTCTCATAGATAAATCTTTCGACCACCAAAATTCTCCGAACAGGAAACCGAGAACTGGAATGATGAAAAAATATTTGTACGGAAACTATGATTTGAAAAATTCTTTTGTGATTGGTGATAGAATAACTGATTTGCAATTAGCAAAGAATCTCGGCACAAAAGCAATTCTTGTTCGGAATGATTTGAATAAAAGAATGAAAGTTCCTGCTGAATTTCAAAATGTACTCGTCTGTGATGCAAAAAGCTGGAATGAGATTTATAATTTCTTTCAAGCATCTTCGAGAAAAATTTCTCATTCTCGAAAAACAAAAGAGACAGACATAAAAATTGAAATTAATCTTGATGGAAAAGGCAAATCAAAAATCTCCACAGGACTTTCTTTCTTCGACCACATGCTGGAACAAATTGCAAAGCACGGAGGTATTGATTTGAAAATTTCTGCGAAGGGAGATTTACACATTGACGAACACCACACGATTGAAGATGTCGGCATTGCGCTGGGCGAAGCATTTTCAAAAGCACTCGGAGATAAGTGCGGAATCGAACGCTATGGATTTTGTTTGCCTATGGACGATTGCCTCGCGCAAGTTGCTTTGGATTTTGGCGGGCGCAACTGGATTGAATGGAACGCGGAATTCAAACGTGAAAAAATCGGGGAGATATCTACTGAAATGTTTTTTCATTTCTTCAAATCATTTTCCGATTCTGCAAAATGCAACCTGAACATAAAAGCAGAAGGAACCAATGAGCACCACAAAATAGAAGCCATCTTCAAAGCATTTGCAAAAGCAATTAAAATGGCTGTGAAGCGCGATGCAAACAATATGACTTTGCCTTCGACCAAAGGAATGCTGTGAAAACTGTAATCATAAAATATAATGCCGGCAATGTGCAATCTGTTCTTTTTGCGCTGGAAAGAATTGGCGTGAAAGGAATTTTATCTGACAATGCTCAGGAAATTATTTCTGCCGATAAAGTTATTTTTCCCGGTGTTGGCGAAGCAAGTTCCGCTATGAAATTTCTGAAAGAAAAAAAACTGGATGAAGTGATTAAAAATCTCAAGCAGCCAACACTTGGAATTTGTCTCGGCATGCAACTGATGTGCAAACATTCTGAAGAAGGGAATTCTAATTGTTTGGGGATTTTTCCGCTCGAAGTAAAAAAATTCAAAGGAGAATTAAAAGTTCCACAAATAGGATGGAATAATATTTATTCGTTGAAAGGGAAACTCTTTAAGGGATTAAATGAAAATGAATTTATGTATTTCGTACACGGATATTACGCGGAAAAAGGAAATGATACGGTTGCAACAACAAATTATATTTTGGAATACAGTTCTGCCTTACAGAAAAATAATTTCTATGGAGTACAGTTTCATCCCGAGAAATCATCGAATGAAGGACAAAAAATCCTTGAGAACTTTCTGAAATTATGATTACAATCATTCCTGCCATTGATATTATAGAAGGCAAATGCGTTCGCCTTTCACAGGGAGATTATGCGCAAAAGAAAATTTATAATGAAAATCCGCTGGAAGTCGCAAAGCAATTTGAAGATACAGGAATAAAACGCCTGCACTTAGTGGATTTAGACGGAGCTAAGAAAGGAACCATAATCAATCAAAAAGTTTTAGAAACTATTGCAAGTAAAACAAAACTTATAATTGATTTTGGCGGAGGAATAAAAACCGATTCAGATATTCAATCGGTTTACAATGCGGGAGCAAATATTGCCGCCATCGGAAGCATTGCAGTAAAAAATTCAAAACTGTTTTTCTCATGGATAAATAAATACGGGGCAGAAAAAATTCTTTTGGGTGCAGATGTACAAGATGAGAAGATTGCCATTAACGGCTGGATGGAGCAAACAAAGATTTCTGTTTTCGATTTCATCAAAATAAATTCAGAGGAAGGAGCGAAAAATATTTTCTGCACAGATATTTCTAAAGATGGAATGCTCGAAGGAACTTCCATTGATTTATACAAAAAAATAATTGCACAATTTCCAAAAATAAATTTGATTGCCAGCGGAGGTATTGCTTCTGTAAAGGACATAGAGGAAGTCAGCAATACGGGATGTACTGGAGTAATTATCGGCAAAGCGATTTATGAGGGAAAAATTTCTCTTGCAGAACTGAAAAGATTTTTTGCGTGATGATATATTTTTTGTCTTCGCAAAAAAGAAAAAAAATAAATCAGCCCTTCAGCGGTATTTGTTTAAAACCCGCAATGGTGCGGTTTTCAAATTCATTTTTACTGTGTTTCTTTTTGCCTTTTGATTTCACAGCGGTTTCACGCACTTTGCGGCTTTTATTCAGTTCGCTTCCCACATAAAATAAGCCGCCTGCTACGGCAAGCAGCCCGATGAGAACATTAGAATTTTTATCCATAAAAAAGAAATTACAATTTTGTTTCGTGAATATACACATAAACTTTTGTAAATAAAAAAAATATCAGAAAAAAAATTCTAGTGGTATTCAGGAAAATAGATTAAGAAAAAATAATTAAGATGGCAATGCTTATTTCTTTTGCCCTTCTTAAATTATAATAAACGCCACAAATTACATTTTAAAAACTTTTCATTAACAAAAAATAGGGGTCGGTTAATAAAAAGTAACACTTTTTGGTTCCATACCCCCATTTTTTCGTACACTTGCACCAGAAATCACCGAAAAGCGAACCAAACACGAAAAATACGAAAGAGAGACCCAACAACACGCCTTGTTTCGTATTGTTCATACCATTTCGTTTTTCGAAGATTCAAAAATCAAAAACATTAATCTAATCCTATCCTCAACAATGGCAATTCAACGATTCAGGGCGCTCGAAGAGGTGCTCAGCAGAACACCGGTGCAGGTAGACCTGCCCAAAGCAACGGTATCAGAATTTTATGGCGAGAATGTTTTTAATAAAGAGACCATGAAGAAATGGCTCTCGGAGAAAGCATACAAAAGCGTGCTCTCCGCCATTGAGCAGGGTACAAAAATTGACCGCGCCATCGCAGATGACATTGCATCGAGCATGAAAGACTGGGCGGTAAGCAAAGGATGTTCGCATTACACGCATTGGTTTCAACCGCTGACAGGAACAACTGCCGAAAAGCACGATGCCTTTGCGCAAAATATTGAAGACGGAAAAGCGCTCGAGCGTTTTGATGGCGACCAGTTGGTACAGCAGGAACCAGATGCTTCTTCTTTTCCGAGCGGAGGAATCCGAAGCACATTTGAAGCACGCGGTTACACAGCATGGGACCCAACTTCTCCCGCGTTCATTATCGGTCAAACGCTTTGCATTCCTACTATTTATATTTCTTACACCGGGGAATCGCTCGATTATAAAACTCCGCTGCTGAAAGCGATTCACGCGCTGGACAAATCTGCGGTAGATGTCTGCCAGTATTTTGACAAGAATGTTACGAAAGTAAATTCCACTCTCGGTTGGGAACAGGAATATTTTTTAATTGACACTGCCTATTACAACGCCCGCCCTGATATTGCGTTCACGGGAAGAGCATTATTCGGTCACGCAGGTGCGAAGGGACAGCAGTTAGAAGACCATTACTTCGGTTCTATTCCGGAAAGAGTGCTCGCGTTCATACGCGATTTAGAAATTGAATGTTACCGTTTGGGAATTCCCGTTAAGACAAGACACAATGAAGTTGCTCCGAACCAATTTGAGTGCGCTCCCGTTTTTGAAGAAGCGAACCTTGCCGTTGACCACAATCTTCTTTTGATGGACATCATGGAAAAAGTTGCACGCAGGCATAACTTCCGCGTTCTCCTCCACGAAAAACCTTTCGCGGGAATTAACGGAAGCGGAAAGCACAACAACTGGAGCATGTCAACCAACACAGGAAAAAATTTATTGTCTCCGGGAAAAACTCCGAAAACAAATTTGCAGTTCCTCACTTTCTTCGTGAACACGATAAAAGCGGTTCATGATAATGCAGATTTACTCCGCGCAGGAATTGCTTCAGCAGGAAACGACCATCGCCTTGGCGCAAACGAAGCGCCTCCCGCAATTGTTTCCATCTTCATCGGAACACAATTGACAAAAGTTTTGGAAGACATCGAGAAAAAAGTGAAGACAGGAAAAATGACTCCGGAAGAAAAGACCGCATTGAAACTCAACATCGGGAAAATTCCTGAAATCCTTTTGGATAATACAGACCGCAACAGAACTTCTCCGTTCGCTTTCACAGGAAATAAATTTGAGTTCCGCGCTGTGGGTTCTTCTGCGAACTGCTCGCAGGCAATGACAATCCTGAATACTATCATGGCGAACCAATTAAACAAATTCAAAGCAGAAATTGACGCACAAACCAAGAAAGGAGTGGATAAAGACGAAGCGATCTTCAAAACGCTCCGCGAATACATCATCGCTACCAAAAAGATCCTCTTCGAAGGAAACGGTTACAGCGAAGAATGGGTGAAAGAAGCGAAGAAGCGCGGGCTTAGCAACATTAAAACAACTCCTGAAGCACTGAAAGTTTATATGCGCAAAGAGTTTGTGAAACTTTTCGAGCAAAACAATATCATGACCGAGCGCGAACAGCACGCACGTTATGAAATTCACCTCGAGACATACATGAAAAAGATACAGATAGAATCTCGTATGATGGGAGAAATCGCGCTCGGGCAAATTATTCCTGCCGCGCTGAAATATCAATCTGCGCTGATAGAAAATGTAAAAGGGTTGAAAGAGATTGCTTCGGTCGGAGCAGTTTCTCACGCAAAAGTTTCTTCCAAGAAAGCAGCCGTTTTTGCCGAAGGCGATTATGAATTCGAAGGAGGAAAACAACATGCTTCAGGAAATGGCGATGACATAAAAGTTTTGACAGGAACACAACTCGAAACCATCCGCGAAATTTCCGAACGTGTTTCCGCAATCAAAACCAACGTTTACAAAATGATAGATGCACGCAGAAAAGCAAACGCGCTTGAAGATGCGCAGGAAAAAGCAAACGCGTATTGCGAATATGTGAAACCCTACTTCGATGAAATCCGTGAACACGCTGATAAATTAGAATTCATCGTGGACGATGAAATGTGGGCGCTTCCCAAATACCGCGAGATGCTTTTCACACGCTGATTGATTTAACACTTTGAGGTTAATAAGTTTAATCCCGCACGTAAAATTTTATGTGCGGGATTCTTTTTCTTTGCTTTAAACTAAAATTGCTTAAATCTCAGTGAAAAGTATATATTTGCCGACTAAAATTTGCCATTTGAAACAAAAAATCTATTTTAGCACCCAACTTTTAACAAACCATTCCCATCCATAAAGGGAGTAAAAACTTCGCCATGATGAAAATGTATAAGAGTTTAAGTTTAATTGTTTGCACACTTTTTTGTGTCAGCACATTTGCGCAGAAAAATTTCTACAAAGAAGCGGAGAAAAAATATAATTCGCTTGAATATTTTGCCGCAATAGATTTATACAAGGCGGCATATAAAAAAGCGCCTAAGAAAATCAAACCCGAATGTCTTTGGAAAACTGCCGAATGCTATCGCCTCATCAACGATGTGAAGCAGGCGGAAATTTATTATCAGAAAGCCATAAAAGCAAAATGCGAACAATCCACCATTGCTCAGTTGTATCTTGCCGATATGCTGAAGATGCAGGAAAAATATCCCGAAGCAAAATCAGAATACGAAAAATATTCAACGCTGGTTCCTTCCGACAAGCGCGGAACAAACGGCTCTAAGTCCTGCGAACTTGCGCAGAAGTGGAAAGATAATCCCACCCGCTATAAAGTTGAAAACATGGTGCAGATTAATACCAAAGATTGGGATTACGCGCCTATGTATGCTGAAAGAAAAAAATATACTACGCTGCTTTTTTCTTCCACTCGCCCGGGCGCAACCGGAGATATTGACCCCAATGTGGGAGTTCTTTTCTCAGATTTGTTCATGACTAAAATTGACAAGAACGGAAAATGGAGCACACCCACTCCGCTTGCAGAACCTGTAAACACCAAGGTGAATGAAGCCGCCTGCGTGCTGGATGAAAAAGGACAGAACATGTATTTCACACGCTGCGGTGTTTCAAAAGGGAAACACGAGAAGTGTCAGATTTTTTCAACAGTAAAAAGAGGCCAGACATGGGACCCTCCTGTATTACTTCCCTTCAATGTTGACTCCTTTAATTTTGGGCATCCTGCACTCAGCAAGGATGAGAAGGTTATGATTTTTGCTTCCGACATCATAGATAGTTTACATCCCGGCTATGGCGGATTGGATTTATATTACGTTACATGGGATGCAAAAACAAAACAATGGAGCAACAAACCAATCAATCTTGGACCTGACATTAACACCGATGGCGATGAAGCATTTCCTTTTCTTCACTTTGATGGAACTCTTTATTTTGCCTCCAATGGTCATTTAGGAATGGGAGGATTTGACCTTTTCCGTTCGGAGAAA
The DNA here is from genome assembly GCA_016195025.1 of Bacteroidota bacterium. Taxonomy (NCBI): domain Bacteria; kingdom Pseudomonadati; phylum Bacteroidota; species Bacteroidota bacterium. The sequence continues at coordinate 29,641 of JACQAL010000016.1, forward strand.
ACAGGAGAAAACAAATGGAGCAAACCAGAAAATATGCAATCGCCTATGAACTCTGCCGGAGATGATTTTGCAATTTGTTTTGAAAGCGACCACGAGCGCGGATATTTTACTTCCAACCGCTCAGGCGGAAAAGGAGGCGATGATATTTATTCATTCATACTTCCTCCGCTGCTTTACATGCTCGAAGGAACTGTAACCGAAGAAATGACCAAACTTCCTGTTCCGGGCGCAACAGTAAAATTAGTTGGCTCCGATAACAGTTCTTTCGAACTTAAAACTGATGATAAAGGATATTATCGCTTTGAAGCGAACGGACAAGCGCGCTACATTAATTCAAACACTTCCTATGTAGTAAGCGCATCCGCACTTGATGTGAAGACAAAAGATTTTCCTGACGGGCTTCTTGGAAATCCGAAAGCAAAAATCACAACAGTCGGATTGAAAGAATCCACCAACTTCAAACAGGATTTTGTGCTGAAGAAAATTGTAAGAGAGATGAGGATGCCGATGGTACTTTTCAATCTTGACAAATTCGATTTAGACCATCCTTCCAATCCGAAAGATTCGCTCGAATATCTTGTGAAAGTGATGACTGAAAATCCAAACATCACGGTTGAGTTGCAGGCGCACACCGATTACCGCAACGATGCCAAATACAATCAAACACTTTCTTATAACCGCGCAAAAACCTGCGTGGATTATCTGGTAACTGAAAAAGGAATTGACCCCGCACGCATTTCTCCTGCCGGATATGGAAAAAGCCAGCCCGCCACGCTCGACAGAGACATTACGCTTCCCAGCGGAAAAACGGTAACAAAAGGAACTACTCTTACGCAAGGATGGATTGATAAAAATGTTTCTAAAAATAAAAACAAAGACGATTATGAAGCCGTGATGCAGATTAACCGAAGGGTTGTGTTTAAAGTATTGAGAAAAGATTATGTTCCTTCAGGAGTTAAAGAAGAAGGAGAGAAGAAAGCGCCCGAAATAAAAGTAATTGAAGAAAACAAAGGCGACAGCAAAACCGAGTGGGACGAGTAAGGAAAAGAAAAATATCTCTCATAAAGAATATCCCGATATTTGTCGGGATATTTTTTTTATAGCAGGCAATGAATCAATCAAGATATAATTTACGGGGAGTTTCCGCATCGAAGGAAGATGTACACAATGCCATTAAGAAATTAGACAAAGGAATTTTTCCGAATGCGTTCTGCAAAATTGTTCCTGATTATTTGAGCGGAAGCAAATCGCATTGCGTGGTGATGCATGCCGATGGAGCAGGAACAAAATCTTCGCTGGCATATATTTATTGGAAAGAAGCGGGCGACTTATCCGTTTGGAAAGGAATCGCACAGGATGCGCTCGTAATGAACATTGATGATCTGCTCTGCGTGGGCGCGGTTGATACTATTTTAATTTCAACTACTATCGGCAGAAATAAAAATCTTATTCCCGGTGAAGTGATTTCAGAAATAATAAACGGAGTGGAAGAATTTTTAGCGAAGATGAGAAAATACGGAATCAACATCCGCTCCACAGGCGGAGAAACTGCGGATGTAGGAGATATTGTAAGAACTATTATAGTTGACTCAACGGTTGCTTGCAGAATGAAAAGAAAAAATATAGTAGATGAAAAAATAAAATCCGGAGATGTGATTGTCGGGCTTGCTTCTTTCGGAAAAGCAAAATACGAAGACGAATACAACGGAGGAATGGGCAGCAACGGACTTACTTCCGCGCGCCATGATGTGTTCTCAAAAATCTATGCCGAGAAATATCCCGAGAGTTTTGACTCTGCAATTCCGAATGAAGTGATTTATTCAGGAACAAAAAAACTTACGGACTCAACAGAAATAAATGGTGTAGATGCAGGCAAACTCGTTCTTTCACCAACCCGCACTTACGCTCCTATAATAAAGAAAGTGCTGGATAAATTTCCCCCTTCAGGGGGCAAGGGGGCTCTTCACGGAATCATTCATTGTTCCGGTGGCGGACAAACCAAAGTGCTGAAGTTTGTGAAAGGATTACACATTATAAAGGATACTCTTTTTGAAACTCCTCCGCTGTTCAAATTAATTCAGCAGGAAAGTAAAACCGATTGGAAAGAAATGTATCAGGTCTTTAACATGGGACATCGGATGGAAATTTATGCCGATGAAAAAATCGCTTCGCAAATAATTTCCATTTCAAAATCGTTTGGTGTGGATGCGCAAGTAGTAGGAAGAGTTGAAAAATATTCAGACAAGAAAAACAAATTGACTATAAATAGCAAGTACGGTGAATTTATTTATTGAGCATGGAAATCCTTGAGAGATTATCATCCCTGAAAAATCGTTTTGAAGAACTGGAACGAAAACTTTCCGACCCGAAAACAATGTCGGACATGAAACTTTTTGCCAAACTGAACAGAGAATACAAAGAACTCAAAGAAGTGGTGGATGCCTATCACGATTACAAAAATATAATTGACAATATCGAGGGCTCAAAAGAAATTCTGCGAAAAGAAAAAGACGCGGAATTAATTTCAATGGCAAAAATGGAAATCGAAGAACTAATTCCGAAGAAAGAGCAGATGGAAGAGCACCTCAAGAAGCTTTTAATTCCGAAAGACCCGGAGGATGAAAAAAATGCAATCATAGAAATCCGCGCGGGAACCGGAGGAGATGAAGCGGGATTGTTCGTGGGAGATTTGTACCGGATGTACACGCGCTACCTGGATAAAAAAGGATTCCGTTATGAAACGGTGGATAGTTCTCCCGGAACATTAGGTGGATTCAAAGAAGTGATTATTGAAGTCACAGGCGAAAATGCGTATGGCACTTTAAAATTTGAGAGCGGAGTTCACCGCGTTCAGCGCGTGCCCGCTACTGAACAGCAGGGAAGAGTTCATACTTCGGCAGTGTCTGTGGCAGTTCTTCCCGAAGCGGAAGAAGTGGATGTACAAATTAATCCTGCCGATATTGAAATTCAAACTGCGCGTTCGAGCGGTGCGGGCGGACAAAACGTAAACAAAGTGGAAACAAAAGTAATGCTCACGCATAAGCCGAGCGGAATTGTCATCACCTGCCAGGAAAGCCGTTCGCAGTTAGACAACAGAACGAAAGCGATGCAAATGCTCCGTACAAAATTGTACGAGAACGAATATAAAAAACACATGGATGCCATCGCGAAGAAGCGCAAAACAATGGTTTCAACAGGTGACCGCTCTGCAAAAATCCGCACCTACAATTATGCGCAAAGCCGCGTAACCGACCATCGCATTGGAATGAGCATCCATAATCTTCCTTCCTTCATGGATGGAAATATTCAGGAGATGATGGATGCATTGCAAGTAGCAGAAAATGCCGAAAGATTGAAAGAAGGGGCAATGATATAAAATCACAGCGGAATATTCCCGTGCTTTTTCTTCGGAAGTTTGTCCGCCTTGTTCTCCAGCATTTTGAAAGCTGAAATTAATTTATCACGGGTTTGCTCCGGCAAAATCACTTCATCAATATAGCCGCGCTCTGCCGCACGATAAGGATTTGCAAAATGCTCCACGTATTCTTTTTCTTTCTGCGCTAAATCTTTTTCTCCCTTGAAAATAATTTCCACCGCGCCTTTCGCGCCCATCACTGCAATTTCAGCAGTGGGCCATGCATAATTCATGTCGGCACCAATGTGCTTTGAGTTCATTACATCGTAAGCGCCTCCGTATGCCTTGCGCGTAATCACTGTTACGCGCGGAACGGTTGCTTCGCAGAATGCATACAAAAGTTTTGCCCCGTTGGAAATAATTGCATTCCACTCCTGGTCGGTGCCGGGAAGAAAACCGGGAACATCTTCAAAAACCAAAAGCGGAATATTGAACGAGTCGCAGAAGCGAACGAAGCGCGCGGCTTTTTGCGAAGCGTGAATATCGAGAACTCCTGCGAGAAATGCCGGCTGGTTTGCCACAATGCCGATGCTTCTTCCTGCTAATCTTGCAAAACCAACTACAATATTCTCTGCAAAATTTTTATGCACTTCGAAAAATGTTTCTGAGTCAACCGCTCCGTTAATCACATCGCGCATATCGTACGGCTGGTTGGGATTTTCGGGAATGATATTAGTCAGGAGTTCGAAGTTCGGAGAAGACAAATCTGAAAGAACAGGAACATCGTCTTCGCAATTCTGCGGAATGTAAGAGAGAAGTTTCTTTATATAATTAATGCACTCCAACCCGTTAGCGCAGGAGAAATGCGCCACGCCACTTTTTGCTGAATGAACTGATGCTCCTCCGAGTTCTTCGCTGGTTACTTCTTCGTGCGTAACAGTTTTCACAACGTTTGGCCCGGTCACAAACATGTAAGAAGTATTTTCCACCATCAAAATAAAATCAGTGATGGCAGGAGAATAAACCGCTCCGCCCGCGCAAGGCCCCATCACGGCAGAAATCTGCGGAATGACTCCGGATGCCAACGTGTTTCTGTAAAAAATATCCGCATAGCCGCCCAGCGAAACAACTCCTTCCTGAATTCTTGCGCCACCGCTGTCATTCAATCCAATCACTGGCGCACCGTTTTTCATAGCTAAATCCATCACGCGGCAAATTTTTTCTGCGTGCGCTTCGGAAAGCGAGCCGCCAAACACGGTGAAGTCCTGTGCAAAAACATAAACTAATCTTCCGTGAATGGTGCCGTAGCCGGTTACCACTCCATCGCCTAAATATTTTTCTTTCTCCAAACCGAATTCCTGCGAGCGGTGTGTAACAAACATTCCTATTTCTTCAAAACTTCCTTCATCCAACAAAAAATGAAGCCGCTCACGCGCAGTGAGTTTACCTTTCTTGTGCTGCGATTCGATTCGTTTTTCTCCTCCGCCCAATTGCGCTTCGGAGATTTTTTTATTCAGTTCTGAAATTTTTTTATTCACGGCTATATAATAAGGCAGGCAAACCTACGAAATAATAATCTTCACACAATCTTCACACCATATTCATTAGCATGAAAAATTTTCAGCAGAAAAATTAAAATTTAAAATCAATTTTTTCTAAGAATATTTTTTTAATTTTAAAAACATTTTATGGCGATTTACTGGATATACCTTTTGCTGGGAATTATTTTTGAAGTGCTGGGAACGGTCTGCATGAAAATGGCGGACGGCTTCACCAAACTTGTTCCGTCAATTTTAGTTTTTCTTTTTTACGGCTTGTGTTTGGTTTTCTTAACGCTTGTTTTCAAAAAGCTTGACATTGGCGTAACCTATGCCATCTGGGCGGGCATTGGCACTGCGCTCACCGCAATTATCGGCTTTGTATATTTTCAGGAACCTGTCACAATTGTAAAAATATCTTCCATTGTTCTTATCATAATCGGAATAATGGGGCTTGAACTTTTTTAAAGAACTAATATTTGCTTTATGAATTTATTCATCACTGGAACAACGGGATTTTTAGGCGGGGAACTTTTGATTAACTTTTCAAAGAGAAAAGAAATTGAAAAAATATTCTGCCTGGTGCGCGCTGAATCAAAAGAGGAAGCAGATGAGCGCCTGAAAAAAGTTTTTGAACTGCACGAAGATTTTTATGACCCGGATAAAATAATTGCAGTTACCGGCAACCTTGCGCAAAATGATTTGGCTGAACAACTCTGCAATAATAAATCTCTCCAGGATGTAAACGCAATTGTTCATGCCGCTGCAGACACTAATTTTTCTCCCATTTATGATGACATAGTAGAACAAATTAATATTCACGGACTGGAAAAAATTCTGAAGTGGGGCAAAGCATTAAAAAATCTTGAAACATTCTTGTACATAGGTACCGCTACCATTTGCGGAATGGATATTAAAAACCGAATCGTAAAAGAAGATGAATCTCCGAATGAACACGTCAAACATCTTGTCAAATACACTGAAACAAAAATGCGCGGTGAAATTATGATTCGCCAGTATCTTCCAAAAGAAAAAATTTTAATCGCACGCCCTTCCATCATTATGGGAGATACTCGCCCGTGGGTGCCGCGCTCGTATGTAATTATGTGGGCGCTTGCGGCAATTAATTTATTACGCCTTGTTCCGATTAATCCAAATTCACAACTTGATATCATTCCCGTGGATTATGCTTCGAACGCAATTGTGAATCTTCTTTTTTCAAAAAGAAAATATTCTGTGTACCATATTTCTTCCGGTGAAAAATCTGCAACTACTCCGTTCAAAGCCACCAAAGCCATTGAACATTATTTTCCGCACAGGCCTGAATTCAGTTTTGTTGGAAGAGAACTAATTCGCGAGGTACGTCTTTGGGCGCGCAAGCAATTAAACGGGCACAACACGCTGAAAAATTACCGCGAGCATTTGAACTACTGGAACGATATTTTTGATGATGCAACCGATTTAAGAATTTTAATGGGCGGGCTGGAACCGTATCTTGATTTTATCGAATTAGGACAAGTATTTGACAACTCGCGTTTACTGGAAGATGTAAAGATTGGTTTGCCGGAACCCGCTCATGAATATATGAAACGTTCTGCGCAATACTTAGATAACATTGACATCTTTTCAGATGCGCTTGCTCCGTAAATTTGCAATTACAATCCCAGCAAAACTTCCTCAGGATTTTTTCCTCCAAACAACATGCGCGAAGGGTTCTCGCACATCTCTTTCACCTTAACCAAAAACCCAACTGATTCCCTTCCGTCAATAATTCGGTGGTCGTAAGAAAGCGCCACATACATCATCGGGCGGATTTCTATTTTCCCGTTCATGGCAACCGGTCGCTCCACTACATTGTGCATTCCGAGAATTCCGCTTTGCGGAGGATTGATGATGGGCGTGCTCATCAGCGAACCGAACACTCCGCCATTTGTAATCGTAAATGTTCCACCTTCCATTTCTTCGAGCGTGATTTTATTGTCGCGTGCTTTGATGGCAAGTTTTTTTATTTTCATTTCTATTTCTGCAAGCCCTAAATTTTCTGCATTGCGAACCACAGGAACAACCAAACCTTTTGGTGCGCTCACCGCAATTCCTACATCGCAGAATTTATGATATACGATTTCTTCACCATCAATCATTGCGTTTACCGATGGAAACAATTGCAATGCTTCGCAAACGGCTTTGGTGAAGAAACTCATGAAGCCGAGCTTGGTGCCGAATTGTTTTTCTATCTGCGGATTATATTTTGCACGCAGTTCCATGATTTTGCTCATGTCCACTTCGTTGAACGTAGTGAGCATGGCCGTTTGATTTTTTACCGCAACCAAACGCTGCGCAAGTTTTTTTCTCAGCGGAGTCATCTTAATTTTTTCCTTATCTCTCGTTCCTCCAAATCCTTTTTCGCCTCCGAAACCTTTGCTCATTGCTTTCAGCACATCGTCTTTTGTAATTTTTCCGTTTTCCCCAGTGCCCGAAATTTTTTGCGTGAGTTTATTTTCCTCCATTATTTTTTTTGCGAGGGGAGTTGCAGCACCGACAGATGTCGGAGGACTGACGACTGACGCAGTTTCCTTTTTCTTTTCCACTTGCTGTTTGCTTTCTGCTTTTACTTCTACCTTTTCAACTTTCACTTCTGACTTCGCGGGTGCTTTTGCATCTGTATCAATTTTTCCAACTGATGACCCGACTTTCACCACATCTCCATCCTTTGCGGAAGTTTTCAGCACACCTGCCTGCTCTGCACTAACAGTAAGTGTTGCTTTGTCCGAATCAATTTCCAACACTTCTTCGTCCTTGTTCACATACTCACCATCTTTTTTCAGCCATCGCGAAATGGTGACTTCGGTGATGGATTCTCCGGGACTTGGGACTTTTATTTCGATTTGTGCCATTGGAAAATATTATGAAAAAGTTTTTTCTAAAATTTCTTTTTGTTGCACTTCATGAACTTTTTTAGATCCTGTTGCAGGGCTTGCACTTTCAGGGCGCGCAATACATTTCAATTGCCCTCCTTTTAAATACGGCACAACCGTGCGAAGCAAATATCCCCACGCGCCCATGTTCTGCGGTTCCTCCTGCACCCATAAAAAATTCTGTGCCGCTTTATATTTCGCGAGAATGTCTGCAAATTGTTTTTTCGGGAAGGGATATATCTGCTCTATCCTGACTAAAGCGGTATCGGTATTTTTCAGTTCTTCTTTTTTCGCAAGCAAGTCGTAATAAATTTTCCCGAAAGAAAAAACTATTTTCTTTATAGAAGATGGATTGGCATTTGCGTCATCATAAATTTCTTTGAAGCCGCCATTTGAAAGTTCTTCCCATTTAGAAGTACACTTCGGATGGCGGAGCAAACTTTTCGGGGTAAATGCAATCAGCGGTTTTCTATAGGGAGTTTTCAATTGCCTGCGCAATGCGTGAAAAAAATTCGCGGGGGTGGTTGCGTTAATCACATACATATTATTTTCTGCGCACAGCGTGAGAAACCGTTCAATGCGCGCGCTGGAATGTTCCGCGCCTTGTCCTTCATAGCCGTGCGGAAGCAGCAGACAAATTCCATTCATTCTTCTCCATTTATCTTCTGCAGCAGAAATATACTGGTCAATAATTACCTGCGCGCAGTTTGCAAAATCCCCGAACTGCGCTTCCCAGATGCAAAGCGATTCAGGAGAAGCCATTGCATAGCCGTATTCAAATCCCAATACTCCGTATTCGGAAAGATGGGAATTGTAAATCATGAAACGCGAATTATTTTCTGCAGTCGCTAGTGGAATATATTCTTCTTCGCTGTCTTCCAATTTTATTACAGCGTGCCGATGCGAAAAAGTTCCGCGCTCCACATCCTGCCCGCTGAAACGAACCGAGTGGCCTTCATTCAATAAAGTTCCGTAAGCAAGAAGTTCTCCCATTGCCCAATCCAATTTTCCATCGCCTTCGAGCATTGTCTGCCTGTCCCTAAATAATTTTTCAATCTTGTTGAAGAATTTTTTTCCCTTTGGAACTTCCGTAATTTTATTTCCGATGTCGAGAAGAATTTTTTTATCAACGGAAGTATCGGGAGATTTTTCAAAATCCTTTTCATCCGACATTTTAATTCCTTTCCATTGCCCTTCGAGAAAAGAAGTAACTTTTGTTTTCTTGATTTGTTTTGCTTCGCTCAAACGTTCGCTCAATAAATTCCTGAAATTATTTTCAATTTGTTTTGCCTGCGCTTCGTCAATCACATTTTCCTCTATGAGTTTCTTGATATAAATTTCGCGCGGGTTAGGATGAGAAGCAATAATTTTATAGAGCAGCGGTTGAGTGAATCGTGGTTCATCGCCTTCGTTATGCCCGTATTTTCTATAGCCGAGCAAATCAATAAATACATCGCGCTTGAATTGTTGGCGGAACTCCATTGCCATCTGCACAGTGAAAACCACCGCTTCAATATCATCTGCGTTCACATGAAACACGGGCGAGAGCGTAACTTTCGCTACATCCGTGCAGTAAGTGGAAGAACGTGCATCCAGATAATTTGTGGTGAAGCCGATTTGATTGTTCGTAACAAGATGAATGGTTCCTCCTGTTTTGTAAGCGTCAAGTTTCACCATCTGCACCACTTCATACACAACTCCCTGCGCTGCAACGGCAGCATCACCGTGAATTAAAATGGGACAAAGTTTTGAATCATCGCCCGCATGAGTTGTGTCAATCTTCGCGCGCGAAATTCCTTCGGCAACCGGACCGACCGTTTCAAGATGCGATGGATTGGGAGTTAAACTCAAGTGAACTTTTTCTCCGTTCTTCGTAATCACATTCGAAGAATATCCCTGGTGGTATTTCACGTCACCGTCAAAAAGCGATTCCTCAAATTCTTTGCCTTCGAATTCGGTAAAAATATTTTCGTAGGTTTTCTTCAGGATGTTGGCAAGAACATTCAATCTTCCCCGGTGCGCCATGCCGATGATAAATTCTTTTATGCCGAGCGAGGCGCCTTTATTAATAACAGAATCAAGCGCAGGAATCAATGCTTCCACGCCTTCGAGCGAAAATCTTTTTTCGCCTACAAATTTTGTGTGCAAAAAATTTTCGAAGATGACTGCTTTGGAAATGTCATTGAGGATTTCTATTTTTTCTTCTTTGGAAAAATTCGGAGTGTTGCGCGTGCCCTCCATTTTTTCCTGGAGCCATTTTACAATTTCCGCATTGCGTATGTAACGAAACTCCGCCCCAATAGAACGGCAATAGGTTTCTTTCAGGAAAAAAATTATATCACGCAGTTTTGCATCGCCCAACCCAATTTCGTTTCCCGCATGGAAAACCGTATCCATGTCAGATTGCGAAAGCCCGATGAGTTCAATTTCATCGAGCGAAGGAGAATATTTTCTGCGCTCACGAACAGGATTGGTATGCGTGAACAAATGCCCGACCGCGCGGTAAAGATTGATGAGATTGATTACAGCAAATTCTTTTTTTACGTTTTCGGGAACTGCGGCAGAAGCGGAAACTTCTTCGTAACTTTTCCGTGCGAACTCAAATCCTTCAAAGAATTTTTTCCAGCCGACATCCAAATCATTTCCATTGCTCAAATACTTCTGGTATAAATCATCAACGGCAGAAATTTCGGAAGCGGAAATGTACGTTTGTTTTTCCATTATCTACGAATAACGAATAGGAAACGAATATACGAATTACGAATAAAATACTACTAAAGAAAACTTTTTCTTGTAATGACTTTTTGAATCTCTCTTTTCAGAATCAAATCCGTTACAACTTCAGAAAATTTTTTATCGAGGGAAGATTCCATTGCTTTTTTGATTTGTGTTTCGCTGATGTCAATGCGATACATCAGATTATAAAAGTTCTGAAAATTTTCTTCGTGCAATTTTTCAACCAGCGGAAGAATTTGAGAAAATAATTCTTCATAAGCATTCTCAATCTTTCCTGAAAATTTAATTTCCATTCCGGCCATTCCGAAATCTTTTATGATTTGCTGCGCAGTTTCGTTGAGAATGTCGAGACGGTTTAAATAAGGAGTAATGTCCATCAGTATTTATCAGGAGAGAGAAGCAATCTCTGAACCGGGCGGTTGTTGATGATGTGCTCTTCAATGATTTCATCCACATCTTTTAATTCCACGCCCACGTAAAAAATTCCTTCCGGATAAACGGCAACTGTTTGCCCGTACAAGCAAACATCCAGACAACCCGCTCGCTGCGCACGGACTTTTATCGGAAGTTTTTTTGCTTTCAATTTTGTTTTGAATGCTTCCACAATTGCCATTCCGTGTTCTTCTCCGCACGAAGGTTTTTCTCCCGGCTTTTGCGCGCGCTGGTTGGTGCAGATGAAAATATGTTTGTCGAATTTCAGCATGGCGCAAAGGTAAATTGTTAGCGGAATATTAGAAGTATATTTGTTTTTATGAATCAGCCCATTGATGTTTCGATTGCAATTCCTTGTTATCAGGAGGAAAATCATATTCTTGAAAACGTGAAAGAAATTTACAGGGTAATGGATGGTACAAAATACAGTTTTGAAATAATTTTTGTTGAAGATGCGAGCAGCGACAATACAAAAGAGAAAATCTTTGAAATCGCCCGCACATTTCCCAACGTAAAATATTTGCTTCATGAAAAAAATATTGGCAAAGGCGGAGCCATAGCCAGCGGAGTAAAAATAGCAAGTGGAAAATATATCGGGCACATAGATATTGATTTGGAAATATCGGCCGAATACATTCCGAAACTTTTGGCGGAATTGGAAAGTGAATACGACATTGCACTCGTAAAGCGCAAAATAAATTTCAATCCTAAATTTATTTTAAGAGATGCGGGTGGAATAATTCACCGCACATTTGTAAAAAATTTTCTTTCCATTCCGGCTACCGATGTGCAGAGCGGCTGCAAATTTTTCAGAAGAGAAGCATTGCTGCCGCTTCTGGATAAAGTTCAATCAAAGGGATGGTTCTTTGATGTTGAAGTAATGACGCATGCTTACAAAAAAAATTACCGCGTCAAACAGATTCCCGGTTTTTACATCCGCAGAAGGAAAAAATCTACAGTAAATTTTTTCAGCGATGGAATAAAGCAGTTTAATGATTTGCTGAAGTTCAGAAAACTTTTGAAAAAAAAATAAAATAGTTTTTACCGTATCAAATACATCTTTCCGTATCCCTGGGTAAAAAATGAATCTGCGTTTGTATCGCGGTGCTCGAGTGCTTTTCCATCGAGTTGCGTCTGCAGACGGTAAAGATAAATTCCGTTGGCAAGCTGGTCACCAAATTCATCTTTGCCGTCCCAGGCGTAATCGGTAATATTTCTTCCGATGTGCAGAAAGCCAAGTTCATATTTATTTAGTTCACGGATAATTTTTCCGGTGATGGTCATAATCTGAATTTTAAAATAATCGGGAACCACCGAGCCGGTGAGCGTGAACACAAACCGCGTGGAAGTGGAAAACGGATTCGGATAATTCATCACGTTGGTAACCGTTGGCTTGTTGATGACTTCAAAAGAAATTTTATACTCGCTGCTTCCGGATTTATTTCCGCTGCGGTCTTTCGCCTGAACTTTCAGTTCATAAATTCCATCGGGCAATGCGGGAGTATAATTTATTTTGCAACTGTTATTCGGAAGAACCGCAGAATAGAAAACCAAGTTGCTTCCGAAAGAAATCGTATCGTAGTTGTTACTGCCCGGCCGTTTTAAGCTCACATTAAATGCAGAAGGATCATTCAGCGCAAGAAAAGTGTTTTCATCTTTGAGTTTAATCAAAACATTCGGTTTTGCCGAAACAATATCTCCGTTCATGATGTGCACTCCATCAAATGTTACATCGAGCAGCGGATTTATTTTATCGGCATTTTCCAAGAACGGAATCGTTCCGATATTATTAAAATGATATTGCTCCGGTTTGTGCTGGCTGTTGAACGGGTTTGATTCCACCCATAAACTGTTCAAGCCGGCAGGAATTGGCAGCGTAGAAAATTTTACCTGCGGACTGAATACACTGTCAATTGCCAGCGGAGGAATTTTCACAGAGGGTTCTGAAATTTTATTGCGGCTGGCATCAAGCACCCAGAAATCAACCCAGGTGCTGTCCATGTTATAATCGCCAATGTTTTCAATGGCAACGCTCATGCTGATGCTGTCTCCCTGCTGAACGGGCGAAGTGTAAAACGAATAATGTTTCACCGGGTTCAATGAAAGTTCGGGAACGCCATCGTAGTAAACTCTCCAGTAAGTTAACTGGTCAGGCGTGCGCTTTGTGCTGTCTTTCACCCATGCGCGGAGTTCGAGATACGGAAAAGTATCCGCATTAATTTGCTGGCTGAGAGTAAAAATATCAGGTGAAGTTTTCAGAATATTTTTTATAAGTGTATCAGCGGTGCTGTTGTTTCTGATTCCGATGACAGAAATTTTTATGGAGTCCTGCGCAGGCGGAGATGGCGCGCGGTATCTCCAGTGCAGCGAATTCCATTTAGATGCAGGCCCGATAATTTCAGAATAAATATTTCCGCTTTCTCTTTTGAAAATAAGTGTGTCTTTGATAAAAACAGAAGTATCTGTGCTATTGATTCCAATTGCTTCCGCCACTATACCGCCTTTTCTTCCCACAAGAGCATAGGGAAGATTATTCTGAATGTTTGAAAATTGGGTTGCGCCTATAGATTGAAATGCCTGCACCAATCCGGGATTTGTTTTCGGACTGTTGCCGCCCAAAAGATCTCCGAGATTATGATTGCCGGAAGTGTATAAAATTATTTTATATCCTGCCGGCACCACATTCAGTAAAAAGTTAGCCAGCGAATTCTGGTCGACAGCAGCGCTTGTAAGAAACTCATAGCGATTACAAGGACCAACTGAAGCGCTTCCATAAAATGGCTGGCCGCCCGGATTATACCATGCATCTCCGGTTAACGGGTCCATAACCGCAATCATCACATGTGGTATGGAAGCAAGAACATACGTACAGTAATTTGCCTGTATTCCATCCACCAGCATATAACTGCAATTCGGGTATGGCCAATCAACCATATTTATTGGTTTCACTTCTATGGAATGAACCGAATAATCCAAATCAAAATATCTTTTTGGTTTGTTCGGAAGAATATATTTGTATTTATCTCCCTTCGTAAACTGGAAAAAATGCGATTGCCCCCAGCCGCGCTTGCCCGGCAAATATTCAAAGGAACTTTCGCGCCACGGATACGTTTGCAAATCCGGATCATTTCTCCGCACGCGCCAGAAATAAACGGAGGTATCTAATTTTGAAAACGGAGGCGACCATTTATGAAAATCGGCTTTCACCACTGCGCCCGCCTGCGTTACATATTGTGTTCTTTTAATTGGACTGTTGAACGCATCGGTCGTATCCATTTCAAAAATATATTGCGCAGATTTAGCAAACGGATTTGCCGTGTATGCTTTCAGCGTTACATAATCATTCGGAATAATGGCATAGGTGTAAGGATAAACCGGAATAACATCTCCCGAATAAATGAGCAGCGGCACCGCATTGTTGCCGGTCAGGTCATTGTTTGCGTATGCATTGTTTTCATCGGGATTATGAGCAGCATTCACGCGCACTTCAAACTTATTCAAGCCGGGCCCTCTCAGCGGGTCAACGGGAAAAATAAATTTCACGGTGTCCCGGAAATAGAGAGGATGAATTTTTTTAGAAGTATCCACCGAAGTTCCATCGGCAAAAATCCGTTTCAGTTCAACGGTAACGCTGTCATCGGTGGCTCTGCCGATATTGGTTACAATCACATTCGCAGTAAACGTGCTTATATCGGTGGAAACATACGATGGAGAAAAATAAACAGAAGTTGGGTCTACCGCATAATCGGGATACATGCTTGCATGAATTATAATTGCCGGGTCGCCATGCAAAGTAAGTCCAAGGCAGGTGGCATTGATGGACTCACTTCCACCGTTGCCCTCGATGCTGTCAATAGAATATTGAATGCATTTTCCGACTTCGCTGCCGTATAATTTGCGGCAGAAGTCATTGTAAAATTCCATGTTGAAGGTATGACTGTCCTGCGGAGTTGCGGGACCCGATGAAGCAAGAAAGGCAATCATTCCTTTCGGATTAATCACGTACTGTTCGCTTAATGATGCGCCTTCCGATGGTGCAAGATGAATGTTTCCCGCATAGCAGCCCGTTGCGGAAAAAAACGGATACTTTCCCTGGTGATTGTCGTAGTCCTCAGGCGGAAGAAGATTAAATTCCAGAATGGAAGAAGAAGAATGCCCGAAATAAGTAACGAGCGAAACCCCGTTGTTGATTAATCCGCGAATAGAATCGCTGTTGGAAGTTTGCGTGGGCGAAGAAGAATTTTTGCAGAAGCCGTGAACGTGCCCTCCGAAATAAATATTTTCAATAATGGGCTTGTAATCATTTTTCAACTCATTGCAAAATGTAAGTTGTTGCCCTGCATCTGCTCCTCCCGACATGTGAATCACTTCTTTGAACCATTCCTCGCGCGGGGCGTGTTCGTATTCATTCACCTTTGTTCGATACGTGTCCACATCAGCAATGCTTCTTGCCGCCAGCCGCCCGGTTGGAATGAGCGGCTTAATTAAATTTCCGTTCAGCGAAGAAACAAGCATGTTGTCGCTGGCAGGATAAGCAATGGTAGGCACCAGGCAATTAGCATAGTTAGATAAATAATTTCCCCAATCGGGGGGATTATACTGGTTGCGGCATTTATAATTCTCAATTGATTTTCCGATTAAGAAAAGTTCATGCGGCACGGAAGGAAAAGTATCCGCACAGTATTTTGCAAAATGCCGGATGGCAAACGGATGCTTGGGAATTCCATAGGCAAACTGGTCATAGAGTTCCTCCATGTCGGCAAGCACCACATTACGCGAGCCGCCCTGCGCACTTGCACGGTAACTTTTATAACCAACAGCACCCGTGCTTCCGCTTCCCATTAAACTTTTATTAGTAACAATGATGAATGCCGAATCTGCCGCCTGCGAAAAATAATTGGTGAAATAGCCGCTGCTGTTCACGGGTTTGATTGAAGGAATCTTATAGTTACTGCTATTATCTGAAGTGAGCACGCAAAATTTTTCATCGGAAGAAATGGCTGGGCTTGGAATCAGAAATTCATACGAGCCCGAAACAACGGTTGCAGGAATTCTCAGGTTGTCAGTAAAATCATACAGGTAAACCGAAGAACTCAGATTATTGAAACTTGTGAATGTAAAATTTGACTTTGCCTGAGTTGAATAAGGAACAAACATTTCGTAATAGGAAGCATTTCCAAGATTGGCGGTGTGCGGATATTTCAGCACAACATAGGGAACCGCCTGGTAAGTAGTGTTGACAATAGGCAAGGCATCAATTTTAATATCGGTGGATGCCCCGAATTGAGAAGAGGGAATTGAAAAAGAAGAATCGTATAACTGGTATCCGTCAAACGCAGTGTCGGCAATAAGAATATATTGCGATAAATTGTTTTTATATTTTATTTGCAAATGATGGTCGGGGAAATTGGCTTCATTATTCACTCCCATTACTGCAAGTTTCAGCAGCACGTTTTGCCCGGGATAAATATTGGAAGTATTGAATGAAGAACTGAAACCGGGAGGAGGGTTGTTGCCATAGCCGAACTTATCTGCCGCCCATCCTTCCACCTCATCGTATTTCGGATAGGTTACATCATTGCTTCCTCGCTTGCCTGTATAATAATAAGAATGGTATTCATTTATTATTTCTTTCATGAAATAATTGCTCGCAGGATAAAAAGAAAAATTTGTATCGGAAGAATCGGTAATTCGTTTATTAGTTGTGGAATTATTCCAGGTAAGAAAATACATGGAAGTATCGTTGAACAAACTATAATACGGGTTGGGCTGGCGCACCTTCAGGTTGTATAAATCGCCTTTGTAAAGAACCGAATCGAGCGAGCCGTCATTTTTTCTGCCGTAAAATTCTATGTAGTCATTTATATCGAAAGTATCGTTGTTGCCATTGTCCTTCACATAAATATATTGTTCCTGCCCTCTGAAAAAAATCTGGAACTTATGCAAATCAATATTCGAAACATTAATTACGGGGGAAAGCGTAGCGTAATCCAAACGGTAAATTCCGTTTTGCGCAACAGGGATTTTATAATACTGCTGCCCGTAATTTATCCATTCGTTCCAATGCTGCGCCAGGCAAAAAACAGGAAAAGAGAAAAAGAGAAAAAAAGTAAACTGTTTTTTCATCGGTAAAATTCTAAACAAGCACTCAACGAGCCACTTCATCGAATATTGCTTTAAAGATACGAAATGTAATTCTTCTTTTAGCAAAATAAAAAAAGGCGGGAATATCCCGCCTTTTTCTAAAAATATAATTTTATTGTATTATTAATTTCCCAGTTTCAAGAAGGGTTTGATTATTCCCGATGGCTATCGGGAGACAGATGGAAAACAGCCGTTCTTTACCAAAGCGCTGCAAGCGTCTGCCGAAACTGCGCAGGCGCATTCCGAAAAGAGTACAGCGCATTCCCTTTTTAGTACTGCGCATGCCGAAAATAGTACAACGCATTTCTTTTTTAGTAATGCGCATGCCGGAAAGAGTACAGCGCATTTCCTTTTTAGTAATGCGCATGCCGAAAAGAGTACAGCGCATTCCCTTTTTAGTATTGCGCATTCCATGTTTCGTACTGCGCTGTTTCATAGTAAAAAATCAAATTTTTCAACAATAACAATTAAAACCTAAAAACAATGCCCGGGCGTGAACAACAAGGGCAAAACGCTGTACCTATTTCTGCAATGGAATGATTCTAAAAACCCGAACCGCATAGGTCCGGCAAACGCGTTGATTGCGATTGTGATTTGAGGAATGGCTGGAATAAAAAATCCCTTCTGCTCCTATGGAATACGGAGTCCGTAACTTTATTCGGACAGATAATGCGGAAGGGATTTTTTTTATTTCGCTTGCTTGTTAATATCGAGGCGCAATGAAAAAATATGCGAGTACAAAGCAGCCGACTGGTTGCCGAGATTGGTTCTTGCATAATCAATGCTGATTCGTTTGATGCGTATTCCCATTCCGAAATTCGGTTCCATCGTAGTCATGGTTTTTCCGGTTACATCCTGTTCCTGCTGAATGTTCATGACACCTCCGCGCAAAAACACAATTCCTTTATATCCTATTTCAATTCCCGCGTGCGGGTCAGCGCTGACGGGGTTGCTCTTGATGAGCACGTTCCGCATTCCGTCAAAAGTTATGTCGAAATTCAGTTCGGCAAGGGCGGTAATGTTTTTCATCATCGGAATTTTTTTTGCGGCTCCCACAATCAGGCGCGGCAAAGTAATTTCAATGGAGTTGGCAGGAAGTTCGTTTCCTGTTGCAATGAAGGCGTCTTTCATTTCATCCGAAAGATTAAAACTCCATGCATTGAATGTGGAAGTAACATCTCTCGCCATAGCGCCAAACTTCCAGTCCTTCCATTCATACTGCGCGCCCGCATCCAGACCAAAGCCCCATGCGCCCGCAAAGTCGCCAACAATCCTGCGGATAACTTTTGCATTCGCGCCCAGCCGAAGCCCTTTTATTTTCGGAGAGCGCGCATACGAAAGAAGAAACGCGTAATCGGCTGCGGAGAACTGGGTGATGCGGTCATAGTCAATGTTTCCTCCCGCATCAATCAGTTCGGTGGTGTTGGGAATATTATCCACGCCAAAACGAATCACGCTGAAAGCAATGGCGCTGCTGCTGTCGAGTTTCCGGGCAACCGCCCCGTAATCGTATTTGGCAATGCCGGCAAAATATTCCGAATGCATCAAACCCAACTGCAAATCATTTTTTATTCCGAGAAGCCCTGCCGGATTCCAGTAGCCGGAAGTTACATCTTCGGTGGTTGCCGTGCAGGCATTTGCCATTCCAAGGGCTCTGCCTCCCACTCCGATGGCAAGAAATTCATTGCTGTATTTGGGTGCCTGAGAAAAACTGAAAACAGAATTGATTACGCTGAGAAGTAAAAGAATTTTTTTCATAGTTGTAAAAATAAAAATTATCTTTCGAAAAGCAATGCAGCGTCAACGATTTTTCGACCAAATTATTGTGCCATCAATTAATTTTTTTCCAATTATCTCCGCTTGAATAAATGAGGGCGGAATTAGGAGGAATTTCGTGCTTGAAAGTAAGAATATAAGAAGAGCCGGCAGAATCAAACTCCACTTTATATTCATCGGTTTCATGCGATTTGGGCCAGCCCGCACCTGTGCTGAAGAAAGGAGTTTTTTTTGCAACTCCCTTCACTTCGATTTTGGCATCGGAAATTTTTGCCGACAAAATTGAATCAGCAGGCGATTCAAAATAATAACCGGCAATCATTTCTATTTTTTCCAGTGGAGAATTATACGCATAAAAAATATTCTGCTCAAAGGCGGAACGAAAAGCCGCAAGCCCATTGTAATAGGAAGGCAGCCCCAGCACATACACCCGCTCATAGCGAGGAAAGGGCTGATAATTCTGAACAAGTTCAGCGCAATAGTTGTTTGTAGAAATCCAAACCGGAATTGTTTTTTCCAGCAGCACAAAGCATAAAATGGAATAAGCAGTAAGAAGAACCACAGAAAAATTTTTGAAGAGAAAATAACCGCACGAAGCAAGAAAAAAATAAAAAAAGAAAGATGCCGGATATCCATAGCGGTCGGGATAAATATATTTCAGGAAAGAAGAATCAATAAACAGCACAGGCAAAAGAAAAACAAGGAAGCAGGAAAAAATGGCAAGCAGAAAAATTCCGTCTTCTTTTTTTCTTTTCAAGATTTTCCAAAAGAAAAAACCAGCAAGCGAAACACCCGCCAGGAACAAAGCAATCACAAAAAAAATGTTTGCAGAAAAATTCCGGAGCAGCAAATCCAGTTCATCTGAAGAAAAATAGCGGTAGAAAAGAAAAAACTTTGCAAAATATTTCAAAATGGTTTTCGGAAAATTGAATGACTGTGAAATGTCGGCAAAAGTTCCATCGTGCCAAAGCCAGTGCCCGCTCCACAGATGATTCACAAAAAAATAAAAAACAATGAAAACTACTTGCGGAAAGATTATTCCGGAAAAAAATTTCTTTGCCGGCAAATTATTTTTCTGTGTTCTCCAAAAAAGGAAAAACAACACCGCATACGCTGCCGGAAGCACCAGCGCGGGTTCGTTTAAAAAAATTCCAATCAGGAATAAAACATGAAGTAAAATAATTTTTCGGGAAGAAGGTTTGTCTAAACTAGAAATGAAAATTAAAATTCCAAGATAGATAACCGATACATTAAGAAGCCAGCGCACGCTGATGGGCGCCCACAACACATCTTCGGTTTGAAAGGGAGAGATTAAAAAAATAAACGAAGCGAAGAAGGGAATCACCCTGTTTCTTTCCCCGGTCAAACTCATGATTATTTTTTCGGCAAGCAAATATCCGACAAAAGCATTCAACGCATGAAAAAATACAGAGGTGCTTATCCAGCAAACCGAATTTATTCCGAATAAATAATAAAGAAATGAAAAAACAGGAAACCAAATCAGATGAGGCGGAGTGTGCTCATAAAAACTTGTAATGCATCCCGAAAAAAATCCATCCTTAAACCAATATGCCTGTGAATAATTATCGGCAGGAATGAAAATGTGAAAGCAATTTCGGTAAACAAGTAAACACAATGAAAGAAAAAAAATAAAAATAAAAATATTTTTCCTGGGCATAAATCAAAGATATGGATTCGCAGGATATGAAATAAATCTTTCACTTGCCTTTTTCGTACTTTCGTATAATTTCGCTTTTCGATGATTAGAAAAAACATCCCCAACTTTTTTACGCTCTGCAACCTATTCAGCGGGTGCATTGCAATTGTTTTTGCCTTCGAAGGAAATTTAGTTTGGAGCGCTTACATGGTTGGATTTTCCTGCGTGTTTGATTTTTTAGACGGGCTTGTTGCGCGCGCGTTAAAAGTAAATTCCGAAATAGGAAAGCAATTAGATTCTCTGGCGGATATGGTTTCGTTTGGCGTGGTGCCGGGAATTATCATCTTTCAATTATTAAAAATGAATGCCTCGCCTTCTTTTATTCATTTTTGGTTTGATGATATAATCCCTGCAACAATTGCATTCATAATAACAATTTTTTCGTCTATTCGTCTTGCTAAATTTAATTTGGACACAAGGCAAAGCGATTCTTTCATTGGTTTACCTACTCCGGCAAATACAATTTTTATTGCATCACTTCCAATTATTTTGCAAATGCAATATGACAATGAAACAATAAAACAATTTATTATCAATCCTGATTTCCTTATTTCCCTATCCCTAATTTCTTCTTTCCTCCTCATTGCTCCTCTTTCTCTCTTCGCTCTCAAGTTTAAAAATTTTTCCTGGGCAGATAATAAAGTGCGCTACATTTTTCTTTTGCTCTCAGTTGTTCTGTTGGTCATTTTTAAATTCATGGGTATTCCTTTAATAATAATTTTGTATATCGTTTTATCAATCATAAATAATTTTGTCGCAAAAAAATTCGTATGAAATTTAAAGCAGAGATAAATGTAATGCCGCTAAAAGCATTGCTCGACCCACAGGGAAAAGCGGTAACAGGAAGCATGAAAAATATTGGTCTTTCCGAAATTCAGAATGTGAGAATCGGAAAACATATTTCACTGGAGGTTGAAGCGGAGGATAAAGAAGCTGCTCAGAAAAAAGTTGAAAGCGCCTGCAAAAAACTTTTGACAAATCCGATAATGGAATTTTTTGAGCTTGTGATTGAGGAAACGAAATAATTTTAGTCCAGTTTCAACACCGCAACAAACGCGCTCTGAGGAATTTCAACATTGCCGATTTGTTTCATCTTTTTCTTTCCTTCTTTTTGTTTCTCCAGAAGTTTTCTCTTTCGGGAAATATCGCCTCCGTAACATTTGGCGGTTACATCTTTTCTGAGAGCGGAAATATTTTCGCGCGCAACTATTTTTGCTCCGATAGCTGCCTGAATCGGAATCTGGAATTGTTGTTTCGGGATAAGTTCTTTTAACTTTTCACATAATCTTCTTCCGAACTCGTGCGCGTGGCTGCGGTGAATGAGAGATGAAAGCGCATCCACTTGTTCCGCGTTCACCAAAATATCGAGTTTCACCAAATCGGATTCGCGGTATTCAAGCGGATGATAATCGAACGAAGCATAACCTTTGGAAATGCTTTTCAGCTTATCGTAAAAATCAAAAACAACTTCTCCGAGCGGAAGTTCAAAGGTTAATTCGACTCTGTCAGTTGTTAAGTAAACCTGGTTTTTTATTATTCCTCTTTTTTCCATGCAGAGGTTCATAATGTTTCCGATGTATTCTGATTTTGTAATAATGTTCGCTATGATGTACGGCTCTTCCACTTTTAAAATATAATTCGGCTCGGGCATTTCGGAAGGATTGTTCAGCAGTTTCATTTTTCCGTCCGTAGTGTAAATTTTATAACCAACGTTCGGAACGGTTGTAATCACATTCATATTAAATTCCCGATCCAAACGTTCCTGCACAATTTCCATGTGAAGCAATCCTAAAAATCCACAGCGGAAACCAAAACCAAGCGCGGCAGAACTTTCCGGTTCCCACGTGAGAGAAGCGTCATTCAATTTTAATTTTTCCATCGCATCGCGGAGTTCCGCAAAATCATCCGTACTCACCGGATAAATTCCTGCAAACACCATCGGCTTCACATCTTCAAATCCCTGGATTGGCTCAGCAGAATTTTCCGAATGCGTAATCGTGTCGCCCACTTTCACTTCGCTCGCCTGCTTGATTCCGGAAATTACATAGCCAACATTTCCCACGCTTATTTTTTCCCGAGGAAGTTGTTTTAATTTTAAGATTCCAACTTCCTCCGCTGTGTATTCTTTTCCGGTAGCGGCAAATTTTATTTTGTCGCCTTTTTTAATTTCTCCGTTGAATACGCGGAAGTACGCAACAATTCCCCTGAATGTATTAAACATCGAATCGAAAATCAGCGCTTGCAATGGCGCATCTGATTTTCCTTTTGGCGGAGGAATTTTTTCAATGATGGCAGAAAGAATTTCATCCACGCCCAATCCCGTGCGCGCGCTCGCTTTAATAATTTCTTCCTGCTTACAACCGATGATGTTCACCATCTGGTCGGCAACTTCTTCGGGCTTGGCGGCATCCATGTCAACTTTGTTCATCACCGGGATAATTTCCAAATCGTTGTTCAGCGCGAGATACATATTGGAAATTGTCTGCGCCTGGATTCCCTGCGATGCGTCAACCAAAAGCAAAGCGCCTTCGCATGCGGCAATCGCACGCGAAACTTCATAGGAGAAATCAACGTGACCAGGAGTGTCAATCAAATTCAAATAATATTTTTCTCCTTTATAAATATATTCCATCTGGATAGCGTGGCTCTTGATCGTGATTCCGCGTTCGCGTTCCAAATCCATATCATCGAGCACCTGCGCCATCATATCGCGCTTGTTAATTGTCTTTGTGATTTCAAGCAGGCGGTCAGCCAGCGTGCTTTTGCCGTGGTCAATGTGCGCAATGATGCAGAAGTTGCGGATATATTTTTGGTCAATGCTCATAAAAAGGACTGCGAATTTAATTAAAATGCTTGTAGAGTGGAAGAAATAAAAACTATGCCTCGCGGCTTAAAAGAGAAGAAGTAAACTCTATCAGAACTTTCATTTTTTCTTCCGAAGCAGAAACTTTATCAAGAGAAGCAATTGCTTTCTGGTGGAAGGAATTTATTTCCTGCCCGGTAATTTTTTTCACATTGCAGAAATCATAAATGCTTTTCACGGCTTCCACTTTTTCTTTTGAATCTTTTTCATTCTTCGGATTAAACTCCAGCCATTGCACTAACTCTTCTTTCTTATAGGAATTTAATCCTGAAAGTTCAATTGCTTTTAATAAGAGAAATGTTTTTTTATTGGAAATAATATCGCCTCCTTTTTGTTTTCCAAATTTTTCTTCTTCGCCATATACATCGAGCAAATCATCCCGCAATTGAAAAGCCATTCCAATATTTTTTCCGAATTCGTAAATATTTTCAGCGTCATTTGCTTTTGTTTTGCCTGTTAGCGCGCCAATTTTCATAGAGGCGGCAAACAGGACAGCGGTTTTCAATTCAATCATTTTGAAATATTGCGGAACAGAGATTTTATTCAACTGCTCATAATTCAAATCAAACTGCTGTCCTTCGCAAACTTTTACCGCCATTTCGGAGAAGACCGGAAAAATTATTTCAAACTGCGTTGATTCGGAAAGAAGTTGAAATGCTTTCACCAGCATCACATCTCCGCTGAGAATTGCCGAGGATGAATTCCATTTCTGATGAACAGTGGGCTGATTTCTCCGCAGCGGTGCATTGTCCATAATATCATCATGCACCAAGGTGAAATTGTGAAATAATTCTATTGCAAGCGCGGCAGGAATTGCATCTTCCGTCTTTCCTTCAAACAAATCGTTTGCCAGCAAAACAAAAAGAGGACGGATTCTTTTTCCTCCGAGAGAAAGCATATAACGAATCGGTTCGTATAACTCAACCGGGGAAATTGAAAGCTCTTGGAAAAGTTTTTTTATTTCTTCGTCAATTTTATTTTGAACCTCTTTTACCACGAAGAATTATTTTCCCTGGATGTATTTCGTATCTGCAAGGATTTTTTTCAAGCCCTCTTCAAGCGGAATAAAGGAGCGATGTAAAAGTTTTTTCATCTTGGACGCATCCGGCTGCCTGCGCGTCATATCGCCCTCGGGAAGCGGAGGCAGGTGAATAATTTTTGATTTTGATTTGGTGAGTTTCACAATTGTTTTTGCAAGTTCAAGAATGGTGATTTCAATATCGCTGCCGATATTGACTACATCATTCACAAAAAGATTTTTGTAAAAAGAATTTGTGGTTGCTTCAATATTATCATCTACATAACAAAAAGTGCGCGTTTGTTTTCCATCGCCATACACTTCAATGTTTTCATTTTTCATAGAGCGATTTATGAATTTTGAAATCACAAAATCTTTGCTCTGCTTTGGTCCGTACGTATTGAAAAAACGAAACACCGTATAATCCAAACCAAATTCTTTTTTGTATGCTTTCAAATATGCTTCGCCAATATTTTTTACAATCGCATAGGGCAAACGGGAATTGAGCGGAGTGGTTTCCTCATGTTGCGGAAGTTCAACCGGCTCGCCATATACTTCGGAAGAAGAAGAATAATAAATTCTTTTTACTCCGGTGCTTTTTGAAAGGTTAAGAATATTTTTTATTCCCGAAACATCGTTCAGCACTTTCACCGGATTTTCGAGTGTACGTTTTACGCCTACAAGCGCGGCATAGTGAAAAACATAATCGGGCTGGAACGAGAAAAAAATATTTGAAATGTCATCGAAAAAATTTACATCGGCTTTGATGAAGCGAATGTTATCGGATTTTGAATGCGGAATTTTTTCAAGTGCTCCCGTGGATAAATCATCCACAATCACAATATGATTTTTAGATTGCTCTGCTAATTTTTCGGCAAGATAACTTGCTATGAATCCCGCTCCGCCTGTGATTAAAATTTTTTGTGGCATAAATTATTCGTCAGCAATTTTCAAAAGATATTTTCCATATCCGCTTTTCATCAGCGGTTCGGCAAGTTTTTTCAGTTGCGCTTTGTTGATGAACTTCATCCTGTAGGCGACTTCCTCAATGCATCCGATTTTTAAATCCTGACGCTCTTCAATCACCTGCACAAATTGGCTTGCCTGCATCAGCGAAGAAAAAGTTCCGGTATCAAGCCATGCAGTTCCGCGGTCGAGAATTCCAACTTTTAATTTTCCTTGTTCTAAATATTTTTTGTTTACTTCCGTAATTTCATATTCACCGCGAGCGCTGGGTTTTAAATTTTTTGCAACTTTCACAACCGAGTTATCATAAAAATATAATCCGGGCACCGCGTAATTTGATTTCGGCTCTTCGGGTTTTTCCTCTATGGAAATTGCGTTTCCTTTTTTATCGAACTCCACTACGCCATAACGCTCGGGATCAGAAACGTGATAAGCAAACACAACTCCTCCATTGGGATTCTGATGCTGCTTCAGCAATCTTCCCAGACCCGAACCATAAAAAATGTTATCTCCAAGAATGAGCACAACGGAATCTTTCCCGATAAATTTTTCTCCAATCACAAATGCCTGCGCAAGCCCGTTCGGAATTTTTTGTTCGGCATAGGAAAATTTGCATCCGATATTTTTTCCATCGCCTAAAAGTTTTTCGAAGCAAGGCAAATCGTGCGGAGTGGAGATAATAAGAATTTCATTTATGCCTGCCATCATCAGCGTGGAAAGCGGATAATAAATCATCGGCTTGTCGTACACGGGCATAATTTGTTTGCTGATGGCGAGCGTGAGCGGATGAAGCCGCGTGCCTGAACCTCCTGCGAGAATAATTCCTTTCATTGGTACGGATAACGAATGGCTACGAATATACAAATTGTCATTCTGAGCGAAGCGAAGAATCTAATGTCACTATCGCTACAAACTCACATTACTTTTTTCTTCTTCCTCATCTTCTTCATCAACTCCAATGAGCGGTTTTTCAAGAATATCTTTTACTGCTTTTCTTTTTTCCAGTGAAAGCAAAATGGAAGGGAGCAAAATTAAATTAGTAGTAAGAGAAACTGCCAGCGTAATTGAAATTAAAATTCCCATAGCCACTGTTCCGCCAAAAGTGGAAAAAGCAAAAATTGCGAAGCCGAAAAATAAAATTGTGTTCGTATAAATCATGCTCGTGCCAAGTTCACGCACGGTGCGTGAAATTGCTTTTGAACGGTCTTCGTGCAGTTTGCGGAGTTGGTGGCGATACTCGGTGAGAATGTAAATTGTTCCGTCAGATGCAATGCCGAATGCGATGCTGAAAATTAAAATCGTGCTCGGCTTGAACGGAATTCCTGCAAAGCCCATGATGCCTGCAGTGATGGCAAGCGGAATCAAACACGGAAGTTTTGAGAGGACAATTATCCATACCGAGCGGAACAAAACAATTCCGATAATTAAAATTAATCCTATGGCGATGAGCAAACTCACAAAGAGATGATGAAAAAGGTACGCGTTGCTTTTCAGAAACACATGGCTCAATCCTGTGAGCGCAACTTTGTATTTCAAACTATCGGCAGCCCACGCATTTGTTTCGTGATTGAAATTAAAAATAGAATCAACCCGCGGTCGAATGTCATTCAGAAGTTTCTGCAATGAATCGGTTCCCACATCTGCCATCTGAAAACTCACGCGCGTAAATTGTTTTGTACTGTCCATGAACGATGCGAGTTTGTTCTCTTTCCCTTTAATCGTCTGCATGTAATCGCGGAGTTTTGCCAACTCCATTGCACCCGGAAGCACTTTGTATTTTTTTGCATCGCCATTGTTGTACGCCTGATAAGCAAACTTCAATCCTTCTACGATGGAAAGCGGTTTTGAAAATGCTCCGTATTTTTTCATCATGCGCTGCAGCGATTGAATTTTATACAGCGTTGGAATTGCAGAGCCGCCACGGTCGGCAAACACACCGTTTTTCTTTTTCGTGTCTACATTTATTTCAAACGGCATTACTCCGTGAAAATTCCGCTCGAAGAAATGCAAGTGTTCATACACCGGGTCTTTCTTCGGCAAATCATCCACAAGAAAACCAATCACGCGGATTTTTGTCATTCCATAGAGAGAAATCAGCGTGATGATGGTGATGATGGAATAAATTGCCGCACGCTTGTGGTGAACAAGTTGATCCACCACTTCCATCGTGCGCAAAATATATTTGTTCTGCAAATGTTTTGTGTGCTTGGGCGCGGGAAGAAAACTATATATAATAGGAAGAAGAATATGTGCGATGACATAAGTTGACATTACATTTATTGCTGCAACAATTCCGAATTCCACAAGCAGCGTGCTGTTCGTAAAATAAAAAACTCCGAAGCCGATGGCAGTGGTGATGTTCGCCAAAAAATTCGACACCGAAACTTTTTGCACCGCCCGAGCGAGCGCTTTGATTTTATTTCCGTGGCTCACTAATTCTTCCTGGTATTTGTTGATGATGAAAATGCAGTTCGGCACTCCAATCACAAGAATCAGCGGTGGAATTAATCCCGAGAGAATGGTGATTTTATATCCGAAGAGTTGCAGCGTTCCCACAGAAATCACAACGCCCACCAAACAAACAAGAATGGAAAAAAATACCGCGAGGAATGAACGGAAGAAAAGAAAAAGCAAAATGGAAGTTACCGCGATGGCGAGCAGGAGAAACAAAAACATTTCACTCGAAACTTTTTTCATAAACACGGTGCGGATGTACGGCATGCCCGAATAATGCATGGCAATATTATTTGCCTGCCCGAATTCATCTCCGAGTTTTTGTATGTCCTGCGAAATGGTAATTCTGTCTTTTGAATTCAAATGTTCTTTGTCGAACGTAATTGCCATCAGCGTGGCATTCGAGTCGGAATTAAAAATTAATCCTTCGTAAAACGGAAGCGATAAAATTTTTCTGTGAATGCTGTCGAGTTCATTTTGTGTTTGCGGTTTTTCTTTCAGCAGCGGAATAAAATCAAAACGGCTCAAACTATCATTGCGCTTCATGTCGTAGAGCGTTGCCACCGAAAGCACATCTTTGATTCCAGCTATGGATTTTATTTTCTGCCCGAGGTCGTACCATCCGTTGAATTTTTTCAGCGTGAAAAAATCGTTGTCTGAAAAGCCGAGCACCATCACGCTTCCGTCTTCGCCATACAATTTTTTGAACTGTTCGTATTCAATGTTCGCGGTATCTTTTTCAGGAAGCGCGCGCGCGTAAGAATAAGAAAGTTCAATGTTGTAAGCGCGCCATCCGAAAAAAATGGTGAGCAAACCCAGTCCGACAAGGAAAGCAATCCTGTTCCGTAAAATCAGCGCGCTGAGTTTTTGCCACATAAGTTGCGAAGATAATAATTCAGCAGAGGTTAGAAGTTAGAGGTTAGAGGTTTTAAGTTGGTAATTCGTACATTCGTAAACAATCTGTATTCGTAAATGGATTCACTAAACCTTATCTCAAAATTTACTTTCCGAAGAGGAATTAACGCAGGAAAAGTTCTGGCAGGATATTATTTTTCGAAGTGGACAAAAAAGCCGCATCAGTGGGGAATGCCGGTGAGCATTGCAATCGAACCGACAACATCCTGCAACCTGCGTTGTCCCGAATGCCCAAGCGGTTTGAGAAGTTTCACAAGAGAAACAGGAATGCTGAACGAAAATTTTTTTCAGAAAATAATTGATGAGCTCCACAAAGAAATTTTTTACCTCACTTTTTATTTTCAGGGCGAGCCGTATTTGAATCCGAAGTTTCTGGAGATGGTCGAGTATGCTTCTGAAAAAAACATTTACACTGCCACGAGCACTAACGCTCATTATCTGGATGATGAAAATGCAAAAGCTACTGTTGAATCAGGGCTTGACAGATTAATTATTTCCATAGATGGAACGACTCAAGAAAGTTATCAATCATACAGAATCGGTGGCGATTTGCAAAAAGTAATTGACGGAACAAAAAATATTCTGAAATGGAAAAAGAAATTGAAATCAAAAACTCCCTACGTAATTTTTCAGTTTGTTGTGTTTCGGCAGAATGAAAATGAAGTGGAAGAAATAAAAAAACTTGGCAAAGAACTTGGAGTGAATGAAGTAAAAATAAAATCCGCGCAGATATATGATTACGAAAACGGGAATGAACGCATCCCAACCAAAGAAGAATTTTCGCGGTATAAAAAATCAGAAACCAATTCGCAATTTGAAATCCGTAATTCGCAATCTATTGCCAGTTGCTGGCGCATGTGGAACAGTTGTGTGATTACGTGGGACGGCAAAATTGTTCCCTGCTGTTTTGACAAGGATGCAAAGCACCAGTTAGGAGATTTGAAAGAAAGAAGTTTTAAGGATATTTGGTTCAACGGCTCGTACACAAAATTTCGCTCAGCACTTTTGAAATCAAGAAAAGAAATTGATATTTGCAAAAACTGTTCGGAAGGAACGAAAGTGTGGTTGTAGTATTTTTGTCATTCTGAGCGCAGCGAAGAATCTACGTAGATGTTTCGCTTCGCTCAACAGGACAAAAACAAAAAAACAAAATGAAAAAAATATTTTGGCTCTGCATCCCGATAAAATCGGGGCTCATATCATTTTTAATTTATAATTCTTCATTTATAATTTCTGCACAGGGCACCTGGACTCAGAAAGCAAACTTTGGTGGAACAGCAAGATACTTGGCGGTTGGTTTTTCCATAGGAACAAAAGGATATATCGGAACAGGATATGATTACAGCGGTTCAAAACAGGATTTTTGGGAATGGGATCAGGTAACAAATACATGGACGCAGAAAATAAACTTTAGCGGAACAGCAAGAAATGACGCTGTAGGTTTTTCCATCGGCTTAAAAGGGTATATAGGGACAGGCAGTACTTCTTCTGGTATGACAAAAGATTTTTGGGAATATTGTGACACTTGTACTGGTGCGGGAGTAAATGAAATTGAAAATCAATTTTCCATTTCCGTTTTTCCAAATACATCAAACGGCAAGTTTACAGTTTCCTGTCTTCAGTTTCCGGTTAAGGAAATAATGATTTATAATTTATCAGGTAAACTTGTTTATCATGCAACTGTAAACAGCAAACAGGAAACCATAAACCTGAGCGCAGCGAGCGGAGTTTATTTCTATCAACTCTCTTCCCCCTCTCCTGCAGGAGAGGGTCGGGGTGAGGTCGCAACAGGCAAACTCATTATTGAGTAAAAGATGGAAGCATTTAAACCTAAAGGAATAGCATATACATCACCGCTCAATGTATATACATTATCTCTGCAGGTACATACATTGCGGTCTAATATACATACATCACGTTTCAAGATTGATACCTTGTCCTATGATATAGATACATCGCGCTTCAATGTAGATACATCACGCTTTAATATACATACCTCCCGCATCAAAGTTGATATCTTGCGCTCTGATGTAGATACATCGCTCTTCAAGGTAGATGCCTTGCACGCTAACATACATACATCACGCTTCGATGTACATACCTTATGCCTCAAGGTAGATACATCGCGGCTTAATGTGTCATCATTTTCAGACGATTTAGTAATGAAACAAGACAAACAAGCAATATTTATTAATAATCATCCATTATCATGAAAAAACTTTTATTCTTTTGTCTGGCAGCAATCATACTCCCCTCTCTTTCAGGAGAGGGGTTAGGGGGTGGGGTCTCGGCTCAACCCGCAACCTGGTCTCCCCGCGGCATCGGTGGCGGAGGCGCGCTGTTTTCGCCAAGCATTAATCCCGCCAACCCCAATGAATATTACATCGCCTGCGATATGAGCGAACTTTTTCACAGCACCGATTTCGGAAAATCGTATTCTCAATTACACTTTTCGCAGTTTGTGGGCGGGCACAATTCAAAAGTTTGTTTTACTTCCACCGCAAATCTTTTGTACAGCATCAGTTATCCCGACCCCGCGCAGGTGGGAATCCCCGTGAACAGTACGGACAACGGTGTAACATGGACTCCGCTCGCTGGAAATCCCGACCCGAGTTCAGATGTATGGACGCTCGATGTGGATTATAATAATTCCAATCGCGTCATCATTTCTTTTTACGCTGACATTTGGTTCTCAAGCAACGGAGGAACTACGTTCACAAAAATTCACACAGCAGCAAATTCAGGAAGCGGAAATGTTGTGGGCGGAGTTTTCTGGGATGGAAATAATATTTACATCGGCACAAATGATGGCGTTTTAATTTCTACCAATGGCGGAGGAAGCTGGAGCACGGCATCCATCACAGGAATTGCAAACGGTGACCAGATTTTTTCTTTCGCGGGCGCGAAGGTTGGCGTTACCACACGGTTTTTTTGCCTCACCGCCAACGCGGGAAATATTTATGTAGGCGTGCAGGGTTCTGACTACTGGGGATTTTACACAAGCGTTTATTCCTGTGATTACGGAAGCACGCAATGGGTGGCGAAGAACACGGGCATCACGCTCAACACCGATTACCCGATGTTCGTTGCGATGGCGCAGAATGATATTGCTACTGCTTACCTCGCGGGAAGCAACTCAAGCGGTTATCCGAATATTTTGAAAACAACAAACGCTAGCGCGAACTGGTCGCACGTTTTCAACACGAACA
Organism: Bacteroidota bacterium; assembly: GCA_016195025.1. NCBI lineage: Bacteria > Pseudomonadati > Bacteroidota > Bacteroidota bacterium. Next base: position 61,679 of record JACQAL010000016.1, read on the forward strand.
ACAATCAAAATATTATTACCGGCTGGAGCGGATACCAGGGAGATAAAGATTGGAGCTGGGGAGAATGTCCGTTTGGAGTTTCGGTTTGTCCGCAAAATTCCAACTATGTAATTTTTGGCGACTTTGGTTTCTGCCATAAAACTTCCAATGGAGGAACAACGTGGAAGCAGGCGTATGTTGACACAACGAATCAGCATCCGGCAAACGCGCCCACTCCGAAAAAAGCAAATTACAATTCCATCGGAATGGAAAACACAACTTGCTGGCAAGTGCATTGGGTGAACGCAAACACGATGTGGTCGTCTTATTCTGACATAGGAGGAATCCGTTCCACCGATGGAGGAAACAGTTGGTCGTTCAATTATTCCGGAATGACAGTGAACTCAACTTACAGAGTTGCGCAGGGAACGAACGGAACTTTGTATGCTGCTACTTCCGGCATTCACGATATGTACCAGAGCACGCGCTTAGCCGATGCGCAATTGGATGCCGCAGATGCAAGCGGAAAAATTTCTTACTCCACGGATAATGGTTTAACGTGGACGCAGCTTCATTCATTCGGCCATCCGGTTTTCTGGATTGCACTCGACCCGAATAATTCCAACCGCGCCTATGCGAGCGTGATTCATTACGCAAGCGGAAGCGGAATTGGCGGAGTTTACATTTGCAATGACTTGAATAATCTTTCCACTTCCACCTGGACAAAACTTCCTGACCCACCGAACACAGAAAAACATCCCGCGTGTTTGGTTGTGCTCAAGGATGGAAAATTAGTTGCAACTTTTTCCGGCAGAAGAAATTCTTCGGGAACTTTTACTGCGAGTTCAGGTTGTTTTATCTATGACCCGGTCGCAAATTCCTGGACAAATGTTACCGACAACGGAATGAAATACTGGACAAAAGATATTGTGGTTGACCCGAATGATGTAACGCAAAACACATGGTATGTTGGTGTCTTCAGCGGATGGGGAGGGCCTCCGAATGGTTTGGGCGGCTTGTACAAAACCACCAACCGCGGAACATCGTGGACAAAACTTACGGGAACAACTCTTGACAGAGTAACTTCCTGCACCTTCAATCCAATGAACGCAAATGAAATTTATCTCACCACCGAAACGCAGGGATTGTGGATGAGCAGCAATATAAATTCTCCTTCTCCAACTTTCAGCAACGTTGCGAATTATCCTTTCAGACAACCGGAAAGAGTTTTCTTCAATCCTTCCAACACAAACGAAATGTGGGTTTCAAGTTTCGGAAACGGAATGAAAATGGGATTGATGAATCCGAATGGAGTTGCAGAGTTCAGCAATAACAATGAAGAAAGTTTTTTTGTTTATCCGAATCCTTCTAATGGAGCATTCGAAATTAAAAATGAAATCCCGATAGCTATCGGGATAAAAATTAAAAATGTGGAAGTGTACGATGTGTTTGGAGAAAAAGTTTATTCTGAAAAAATTCTAAATACTAATTCCTTAATCCTGAATCTGGATTTATCGAATGGAATTTACTTTTTGAAAATCGGAAATTCGGTTAAGAAAATAGTAGTGCAAAAATAATTTTCTCCCTTTAGGGTTTGGGTATCTGATTTACACCGTAAGAATTTCTTTTTCTTTTCCCTCAAGATATTTATCCACTTTTCCTATATATGAATCTGTCAGCTCCTGAATTTTTGCTTCCGCTTCTTTTGTTTCATCCTGAGTGAGCGCGGGCTTGGTTATTTTTTTTACCGCTTCATTTCCTTCCTGGCGCGCTTTGCGGATGCTCACCTTCGCATTCTCTCCTTCTGCTTTCGCTTTCTTCACCAAATCCTTTCTGCGTTCTTCCGTAAGTGCGGGAACATTTATAATCACTGCTGTTCCGTTGCTTCCCGGATTGAAACCAAGATTTGCTGCCTGTATCGCTTTCTGAATTGGTTCTATCATGTTTTTTTCCCAGGGCTGAATCATCAGCGTGCGCGCTTCAGGAGCATTCACGTTAGCCACTTGATTCAATGGAGTCATGTTCCCGTAATAATCCACACGGATACCATCCAGCATGGAAGGATTTGCTCTTCCCGTTCTGATTTTTGCGAGTTCCGTTTCAAGATGAGAGATGGCTTTGTCCATCTGTTCTTTTGTAGAATCGATTGCGATTTGTGCGTTGGGGTTCATGGGTTACGAATAACGAATTGGCTACGAATATACGAATATCAAAATTATACAAAACAAAAAACCCTGACACTTTTTGTCAGGGCTTTTGAATTTTACTCTTGAATCTTTTGCTCTTAACCGGAACAACTCTCGCACGCATCCGGATTATCGAGCGAGCATGCGATTTGAGATATAGAATCTTTTTCTTCGGATAACATTACATTATTTTCTTCACCAATAAAAGTATTTGCTCTTTCAGAAGCAACCACTACTTGTTGTTCAACTTCTGCGCCTTCACTGGCAACCGCTACTGCCGCTGCTACCGGCTGTTGCAACTTCGACTGGTCAACAGTAAATTTAATTGCGTCAGCCGCAGATTTTGTGCGCAGATAATACATGCCGGTCTTCAAACCTTTTTTCCATGCATAAAAGTGCATGGAAGTAAGTTTAGCGAAGTTGGCATTCTCAATAAATAAATTCAGCGATTGCGATTGACAAATGTATGCTCCGCGGTCAGCCGCCATATCAATGATGGCTTTTTGTTTCACTTCCCAAACGGTTTTGTAAAGTACTTTGAGGTCTTCCGGAATTTCTTCGACGTTCTGAACAGAACCGTTTCCGGCAATAATTTTATTTTTCAGCGTTTCGTTCCATAATTTTCTTTTCACTAAATCTTTCAGAAGATATTTATTCACCACCACAAATTCTCCGGACAAAGTTCTGCGCGTGTAAATGTTGGATGTGAACGGTTCGAAGCATTCATTGTTGCCGAGAATTTGCGAAGTGGAAGCAGTGGGCATTGGCGCAAGCAGAAGGGAATTTCTCACTCCGTATTTTTTCACCTCGGTTTTCAATTCTGTCCAGTTCCAGCGCGAAGAAGGAGTTACATCCCACATATCGTACTGGAAAATTCCTTTCGACACAGGCGAGCCCTCGTAGGTTTCATACGCTCCGAATTGTTTTGCCTGCTCTTTTGATTCCGTCATCGAAGCGAAATAAATCGTCTCGAAAATTTCCGCGTTGAGTGCGCGCGCTTCTTCCGATTCAAAAGATAATCCTAAGAGACAGAAAGTATCCGCCAATCCCTGAATTCCCAAACCAATCGGGCGATGGCGCATATTTGATTTTCTTGCTTCGGGAACGGGATAATAATTTTCGTCAATGATGCGGTTGAGATTTTTTGTAGCCGCACGCGTCACCTCATACAAGCGCTGATGGTCAAATTCACCATTGATAACAAATCTTGGCAACGCGAGCGAAGCAAGATTGCAAACCGCCACTTCATCCGTAGCAGTGTACTCAATAATTTCCGTGCAGAGGTTGGAAGATTTTATCGTTCCGAGATTTTGCTGATTCGATTTGCGGTTTGCCGCATCCTTATATAACAGGTAGGGATTTCCGGTTTCAATCTGCGCCTGCAAAATTGCATTCCAGAGTTCGCGCGCTTCAATTGTTTTTCTTCCTTTTCCTTCCGCTTCATATTTTTCATAGAGCGTTTCAAATTTTTCTCCCCAGGAATCATAAAGCCCGGGCGCTTCGTTCGGACAGAACAAAGTCCATTTGCCGTTTGCTTCCACGCGCTTCATAAATAAATCCGAAATCCAGAGAGCGAGAAACAAATCGCGCGCGCGGTTTTCTTCTTTGCCGGTATTTTTTCTCAATTCGAGGAAATCAAAAATATCAGAGTGCCATGGCTCCAGATAAATTGCAAAACTTCCTTTTCGCTTTCCTCCGCCCTGGTCAACATAACGCGCGGTGTCGTTGAACACGCGCAGCATCGGAATAATTCCGTTCGATGTTCCGTTCGTTCCGCGGATGTAAGAACCCGTTGCGCGGATGTTGTGAATGCTTAAACCGATTCCGCCTGCGCTCTGGGAAATTTTTGCGCATTGTTTGAGCGTGTTGTAAATTCCTTCGATGCTGTCGTCCTGCATTGTCAAAAGAAAACACGAAGACATCTGTGGCTTGGGAGTTCCCGCGTTGAATAAAGTTGGCGTAGCGTGCGTGAACCAACGCTCGCTCATCAGGTTGTAAGTTTCGATTGCGGAGTCAATATCTTTTTTGTGAATGCCGATGGCAACGCGCATCAGCATATGCTGCGGGCGCTCGGCAACTTTTCCGTTTAACTTCAGAAGATAAGAACGCTCCAACGTTTTAAATCCAAAATAATCGTAACCAAAATCTCTGTCATATATAATAGTAGAGTCAAGCACCTCGGCATTCTGCATAATAATTTCGTAAACATCTTCGGCAAGCAGCGGGGCTTTCTTTCCGGTCTTCGGGTCAATGTAATTGAAGAGCGCTTCCATTGTTTTTGAAAACGACTTCTGCGTGTTCTTGTGCAGGTTGCTCACCGCAATTCGCGAAGCAAGCGAACCGTATTCAGGATGAGTTGTTGTGAGCGAAGCCGCGACTTCCGCAGCAAGATTGTCGAGTTCCGATGTGGTTACTCCATCGAAAATCCCTTCAATCACTTTCATCGCCACTTTTACCGGTTCAACGGTTGTGTCCAAGCCGTAACAAAGTTTTTGGATTCGCGCAGTGATTTTGTCAAACTTCACTGATTCTTTTCTGCCATCACGTTTTACTACAAACATTTTTTAAATCTTTTTTGTTTAATCGAAAGTTAGTGATTATTTTTTTATTTTCCTATGAAAAGGGAAAAGATTTCCTCTGTCGATTGTTAATTTCGTTTAAGGTTTTTCTTTTAAAAATTTAGAACTCCTCGTCCAGTGAAAAGATGTTGTCCTTTTTGTCTGCGCGAACGCCCGCTTTCTGGTATTCCGCAACACGCTTCTCAAAAAAGTTTGTCTTGCCCTGCAGTGAAATGGTTTCCATAAAGTCAAACGGATTTGTCACGTTATATGCTTTTTCACATCCGAGCGCATTCAATAATCTGTCGGCCACAAACGAAATATACTGGCACATCATATCCGCATTCATTCCGATAAGTTTTACGGGGATCGCATCGCGGACAAATTCGTGCTCAATTGTTACAGCGCTCGTAATAATTTCTCTCACTCTTTCTTTCGGCAATTGATTTTTCAATTTCGAGTAAAGCAGGCAAGCGAAATCGCAATGCAAACCTTCATCGCGCGAAATAAGTTCATTTGAAAAACTTAAGCCCGGCATCAACCCGCGTTTCTTCAGCCAGAAAATGGAACAGAAACTTCCTGAAAAGAAAATTCCTTCCACCGCAGCAAAAGCAATGAGGCGCTCTGCAAAACTTCCGTTGCCGATATATTTCAAAGCCCACTCCGCTTTTTTTCCAACGCAAGGAACAGTATCCACCGCGTGAAAGAGATAATCTTTTTCTTTCGCATCCTTTATATAGGTATCAATGAGCAGCGAGTAAGTTTCGGAGTGAATGTTCTCAATCATAATCTGAAAACCGTAGAAGCAGCGCGCTTCGGGCCACTGCACTTCGCGCATAAAATTCACCGCGAGGTTTTCGTTCACGATTCCATCGCTTGCCGCAAAAAACGCGAGCACGTGCTTGACGAAATGCTTTTCATCGTTGTTGAGTTTGTTTTCCCAATCCTGAATGTCGGGCGACAAATCAATTTCTTCAGCAGTCCAGAAACTTGCTTCGGCTTTTTTGTACATATCCCAGATGTCGTGGTGCTGGATGGGGAACAACACGAAGCGGTCTTTGTTCTCCTGTAGGATTGGCTCTGATTCTTTGCTCATTTTGAAGTGAAAATTTTTTGTTGTTATCTGAATTTTTTCTTGTCGGGGGCTGAAAAACCCCGCACAAAATTTTTTCTATGCGGGGTTTCAATGTTGAAGCAAATATTTCGAAAAATATTTTTACAAAAACATTTTTTCAATCAACATTTCAACTAAGTTTTGAACAAGCGATTATTTTTCTTTGTTTGAAAAGTTTTTGAAGAAAAATTTTTCTAATTCAAAAAAATATTTAGTTCAACTAATTATTCAACTCATATATTTTTCCCGGAAGCAACTTTATCACTCCTGAAAATTCTAAATTAAGAAGAAGTGATGCGGTTTTGCTCATCGGAAGATTGCTTGCTATGCTTAATTCGTCTATGTGCACGCCTTTTTTCTCTTTCAATAAATTTACGATTAATTCTTCTTCGCCCGACAGGTTTTTGAAAAGTTCCTGTTGGATTTGTTTTGGTTTTTTGGATTCCACATCCCAGTTCAAAGTTTTTATCACATCCTCTGCCGATTGAATCAGCATCGCTTTGTTCGCTTTGATAAGCAGATTGCAACCTTCGGAAGAAATTTCATCCAACCTTCCCGGCACTGCAAACACTTCGCGGTTGTACGAGTTGGCAATGTCGGCAGTAATCAGCGAGCCGCCTGATTTTTTTGATTCAATCACGATTGTTGCATCGGAGAGCCCGGCAACAATTCTGTTTCTTCTCGGAAAAAATTCGGGGACCATTTCTGTTTTAGAAATAAATTCGGTGAGCAGTCCGCCTTGTCCGGTCATTTGCTTTGCCGTTTGAGTATGAACCTCGGGGTAGAGCAAATCCAATCCATGCGCGAGAACTGCAACGGTGGATAAATTATTTTTCAGCGATGCGCGGTGCGAAACAATATCAATTCCATACGCAAGCCCGCTGACTATGAGCGGAGAAAACGGAGAAAGTTCTTCAATAATTTTTTCTGTAATCTTTTTTCCGTATGAAGTAGCGCTTCTTGTCCCTACAATGCTGATAATTTTTTCCGCATTCAAATCAGCGTTACCTTTATAATAGAGTATAACCGGAGCATCTTCGCATTGCTTCAACCGGAAAGGAAAAGTTTTCTCCGTGAAAAAAAACGGAGTGATGTTTTCTTTTTCAATAAATTTAATTTCTTCTTCGGCTCGCTTCAGTGCATCTCTTTGAATTTCTCCGTTTGAAATCACGTCCATCAGAATAGTTCCGATACCGGGAATTTTTTCCAGTTTATTTTTTTTTGCTTTAAAAACTTCTTCCGCGCTTCCGCAATAAGCAACAAGATTTTTTGCGGTAATGCTTCCAACGCCCGGCAAAAGGGTTATACCTATATTATATATGAGTTGGTCTTTCAAGATTTTCTCTTTGAATCTTTTTTTACTTTTGTTCTAATTAAACGGAATAGTCCGCAAATTTATAATAATGCTAAAACGATTACTTCCTCTATTATTCTTTTTTCCATTTTGCTTTCTTGCGGCACAGGATATTTCCACTTTGCAGGAAGGAACTCTGAAGGGAAAAATTGCCGATGCAAAAACAGGAGATGGACTTGGCGGTGTAAGTATTTACATTGATGGGAAAGGCGCAACGGTTTCCGATACAAGCGGAAATTATAAAACACAATGCCCCACCGGAACTCATTCAGTGGAATTTAAATTTATCGGCTACAGCACTGTGATTCATAAAGTAGATATTAAAGAAAATGAAACCATGTTGCTTAACCTTTCGCTTTCTGTTGAAGCAACAGAACTCGGCACCGTGGTGGTTTCCGCAGGAAAGTTTGAACAAAAGTTAGAAGAGGTTACTGTTTCTATGGAAGTGATGAAACAGGAACTGGTGGAAAATAAAAATACAACAAGCATGGAAGATTTCATGCAGCAATGCCCGGGCGTGAATATTCTTGACGGGCAGGCAAACATTCGCGGAGGAAGCGGCTTCAGTTACGGAGCCGGAACACGTGTTTTGGTTCTGGTGGATGATTTGCCGCTCATCACTGCCGATGCAGGCGATGTGAAATGGGATTTTATTCCCATAGAAAATATTGAGCAGGTGGAAGTAATCAAAGGCGCGTCATCGGCTCTGTTCGGTTCTTCAGCAATGAACGGTGTAATTAATTTCCGTACAAAATATCCCAAAGATACTGCGCATACCAGCGTGAGTTTATCATCGGGCTTTTACGATAATCCCAGGCGCGACACGCTTCGCTGGTGGAAAAATCAAAATCCTATTTTCAGCAACGCTTCTTTTTTTCATTCACGACAGATAAAAAATCTGGATGTGACTGTAGGAGGTAATGCCTTTTCCGATGGAGGTTACCGCCAGCTGGAATCCACGCAACGTTATCGCGCCAATTTCGGATTGCGTTACCGGTTTCAGAAAATAAAAGGATTAGCGGTGGGCCTGAACGGAAACTACATGGACACCCATGGCGGCTACTTTATTTTATGGAAGAGCGGTGACTCTGCTTACTATCCCCGTGGCGGCAGTGTCAGTGACTATCACACTGTTCGCGCTACGATAGATCCGTATATCACCTACTTTACTCCGAACGGAAACAAGCATAGTTTACGCACGCGTTATTATTTCACGAACAATACCAATAATACCAACCAGCAATCCATTTCAAAAGTTTTGTACGGAGAGTACCAGTATCAACTTCACCTGAAAAAAGAACTGACCATTACAAGCGGAATTTCAGAAACCCATTCAGAAGTTATTTCGGAATCTTCTACTACCGATTCGCTTGATGCCAACGGAAAACCCACAGGGAAACAAATCACCGTTGCTCCTTTATATGGAAACCATTCCAGCACCAACACGGGTGTGTTCACACAGCTCGATAAAAAATTTAACCGGCTGATAGTTTCGCTGGGCCTGCGCGGAGAATATTTTAAAGTGGATACGGCCCAAACAAAATATTCTTTTACGTTGGGAAAAAATACAAGCACACTTCCGGTTTACCCGGTGATGAGAGCGGGAGTGAATTACCATCTCTTTTCTCATACATGGCTCCGTTCTTCCTACGGGCAGGGTTATCGCTTTCCCAGCGTGGCAGAAAAATTTATTTCCACGAACGTGAACGGGCTGCAAATTCTTCCCAACCCGCAACTTCAACCGGAAACAGGATGGAGCGCAGAAATAGGTGCCAAGCAGGATTTTAAAATCAGGAACTTCCGCGGCTATGTGGATGTGGCGGGTTTCTGGCAGGAATATAAAAACATGATGGAATTTACTTTTGATTATTGGTGCCCGCAAGACAGCGTAAAGAAACTTACGGGTGGAAATCTTAATTTCTTGGAAGAGTCCAATTTGCTTGCGTATGTGCTTAAAAGTTTTGGCGCAAAGTCAATCAATGTGGGACACACGCAAATTAAAGGCGAAGAAATTACAATGACAGGCGAAGGAATGATTGGCAAAGTGAAATTATCTATGATAGGCGGATACACGCACATTCACCCCATTGACTTGGATTACGATTCTACCAAATCGGGCGGCACCTATAAAGGAAACATTTTGAAATACCGCTACGAGCACACGGCAAAATTTGATGTGCAGGCGGACTATAAAAAATTCAGCACAGGAATAAGCATGCGCTACAGCAGTTTCATGAAAAACATTGATGAAAGTTTTCAGAAGGAATTGCTCGTAGATGTTACGCAAGCGGTTTTTCCCAACTACCACACGAACTTTTATGTGTTGCCTGGGCTGAAAGAATACCGCGAGAAACATAACAAAGGAGATGTGGTGTTTGATTACCGCATATCCTATTGGATTTCGAAAACCGTGAAAACTTCTATTGTGGTAAATAATGTTTTCAACCGCGAATACATGGGGCGCCCGGGCGATGTGCAGCCGCCACGAACCTATGCAGTTGTGCTGAGCGCGAAGATTTAAAATACGGCTCGGTTACTGTATCACCACTTTTTCAGTATAAATCTTGCTCTCGCCCTGCACCTTCACAAAATAAATTCCTTTGGGCTGGGAAGATAAATCAATGGTTGATGGTTGATGGTTGATGTATTTCCATTAGCCATTAACCATTTTACATTATCCATTCTGTTATTGTATCACCACCTTCTCCGTATAAACTTTTTTGGTTTTACAGATTTATTGCAATACTATTTTGCCGTTGTAAATTTTGTCTCCCTTGGTGACTTTAATCATATAGAGCCCTGCGGGCTGGTCAGATAAGTTTAATTCCGAAAGCGGCAGCACTGTAAAAAAAGTTTCTGTGGAAACAGCAAACACAATTACCCCTGCAGAAGAATTGCAAGCCATTCCTGTGAACGTAATAGCAGGAGGAAATTAATTTTCCCGGAAAAAAATTTCAAAAGCCATACGCTTTATACTCTTTCGTGAATTCTTCTTCGGAAATTTTACAGTTCACCTGCAAATCGTGGTACTCATACGATTCGAATAAACCCTTGTCATCATATACTTTTATTACACGCGGCACCAGCAGTTCTTTGTCAATATATAAAATGAGTTTATTTCCATATACATTCGGAACTTTTATTTTTTCATTGGCTTTCACATCGCGGTAATTTTTTTTATTGTTCAACTCAAGGAGCATATAATCGCTCACTTTAAATTTTTTGCCAATGCTCACAAGCGTTTCATCTTTCTGCACCGTATATTCTTCGTATTTGAAAAACGGATACTCTGCCGTAATCAAGTAGCATTCATGCCCGTCCCATTCAATCGTGCCAACGCACTTAAAATAGTCATCAAATTTTTCCCCGGCAATCTCCATTGAATTTTTTATAATGCCTGCAAAATAATTAAAGCCCACTTCGTGAATGGTGTGATGCTGGTTTTCGCGCATGATATTTCCCATCGGGTCGAGGTTGAGATTTATATAGGGAAAACCATCGGGATTCACCAGCGCATTGCCGTTATTTTTTCCTTCGAGCCATAAAAGTTCCGGCCCTTTCAGCCAGATATAAATTTTTCTCGGAGAAGCATTCATCTTTATTTGCGACTCGGTGGCAATAAGTTTTCCGTTGAACCGTTCAAGGCAGGAGAGATGAAATTTCATGGTTTCTATTTTCGCAACAGAGGAAAGAATATTCTGAAGAAGTTCTTTGCAGGATGAATTGGAAGAAAAATGCGAAGCAGAAAAAAAACAGCAGGCGGTAAGTAAAAGAAAAATTCTTTTCAGAACCATTGGACGAAACTACGAAAATTCAAATTCTTATCTTCATTTACTATTTACGCCTACCTTTGCGCCATGAAGATTCTTGGCATCATTCCCGCACGCTATGCTTCCACGCGCTTTCCCGGCAAACCGCTGGCAGATGTAAAAGGGAAACCGATGATTCAACGCGTGTATGAGCAGGCAAAAAAATGCAAAGCGCTTTCGGAAATTATAGTTGCCACCGATGATAAAAGAATTGAAGCGGCAGTAAAAAAATTCAAAGGGAAAGTGGTGCTCACATCGGCAAAACACGAAAGCGGAACCGACCGCTGCTACGAAGCATTAAAAAAAATAGGAGAAAAAAATTTTGACGCTGTAATAAATATTCAGGGCGATGAACCATTCATTAACCCCGAACAGATTTCAAAAGTGGCAAACTGTTTTAAAGATGCAACTGTTCAAATTGCAACGCTGATAAAAAAATTGGAAAGCATTCACGAACTCACCAATCACAACGCCATAAAAGTTATCGTCAATAAAAATAAAGAAGCAATTTATTTCAGCCGCACCGCCATACCGTATTACAGAGGAGAAGATTTTTCGGAGTGGCCGAAACTGCATACTTACTACAAGCATATTGGAATTTACGGTTACCGTACGGATGTGCTCGCGCAAATAACAAAACTCGAACGCTCATCGCTCGAAATTGCCGAATCGCTGGAACAATTGCGCTGGCTCGAGAACGGATATAAAATAAAAGTTGAACTCACCGAAAATGAATCCTATTCCATTGACACGCCAGAAGATTTAACAAATGCATTAAAGAAATTTTCTAAATGAAAGTTATACCTTCGTCTGAGATGAATGTCGGGGAATATATCTGCGAACTTTTAGTTGAACACGACTGTGTGATTATTCCTTCCTTCGGAGGATTTGTCTGCAATTACTCTCCGGCAAAAATTATTTCAGGAAAAAATTTATTCGTTCCGCCTCGTAAAAAAATTTCTTTTAACCGGAACCTGAAGAACAATGACGGCTTGCTGGCAAATAAAATTTCACAGGAAGAAAATATTTCTTATAGAGAAGCAACTGATTTTATGTTTTCTTTTGTTGAAAATCTGAACGGAGCAATTGCTTCTGAAAAACATTTTGAATTAAAAAATATCGGAAAATTTTATTTGGGAGAAGAAAATATATTGCTGTTTGAACAGGATGAAACAGCAAATTACTTGCCCGCTTCGTTTGGAATGACAGCTTTCTATACTCCTACCATTAAGCGCGAAACCTTAGAAAGAAAAATTAAAACAAAACTCGAAGACAGAAAAATTACTTCTTCAAAACAAGATACTTTATCACGAAAAAGAATTCCTCTTGCACGATATGCGGCTGTTGCTGCTTTTTTATTGGTAGTTGCTTCGCTTGTTTTTATTTTTCTGAAAACCGATATGCTGAAAAATACAAACCTCGCCAACCTGAATCCTTTTGCAGAAAAGATTATTCCACTCTACCATTCTTCGGAAATTAATTTGCCTGCATATAAAAATAAAAATAGTGCCGAAAATATTTTTGTCAATGACACTATGCACTATCTGAATATGATGCTGGATGAAAAAATTCCGGTTGTGGTAAATTTGCAGGAAGATAAAACCATTGTCAAAAAAACCGGGAACATCAAACTAAAAACATCAAACCGGTTTTATATTATCGGAGGAGCATTTTCTATTCCCGAAAATGCACAGCGATTAAAACATAAACTCGAAAAACTCGGATACAGCGCTTCTATTCTTGAAAAAAAATTACAGTTGGTTTCTTACGGAAATTATTCTTCACGCGAAGAAGCATTGAGCGCGCTCGAAAAAATTCGCACCGTTCAGGCAGATGCATGGCTTATGAAAAATTGATTTTCAGATGAGATTTTTTTTCTTTCCATTTTTCTTTCTTTGCTTGCATATTCGTGCAAGCCGCCCGTTCCTGTATATTTTGACAAACCTATCGGAATAAAAATTCAGGGCTTCGATACAACATTGGCAGGCAACTATTTTCCGCTCGATGATATTTTAGATAAAAGCATTCATGAGTTTTCGGAAAAATATGAAATCCGATACGATAAAATTATTTTTAAGAACAAAAATTCCATTAAGCCAAATGAAAAAGAAATTAACTACGATGAAATAAAGGAACTCATAGGCAAAGATTCCTCTAAGGAAAAGAAGGAAATAAAATGCGACAGTTCATTGGCAAAGTTTAATAAACTGGCAGTTGATAAAATGGAAAGTGAAAAAAGCGCGCACGATGTGGCGGGCATTATCAAAATCATGTATGACAAAGCCATTGCTATTTCTGTTGATTCAGCGGGGGTGAATCATTATGACACGCTGGCAAAACTGGACATGAACACAGTTCTTACAAAATACTCCGGAAAATATTTTTTGAACTTTAAAACTCCTTTTGGCTGGGAAATTCTGCAAATGGAAACATGGGAAGAAAAATTTTTGAGTGTGCGCCCTTTTTATTTTACTTCTTACGATAATTGCGCGCAGACGGTTGCCGCCCTCACGGCTTCCACAAAAAATATTTATCCCGGCTTGAACCCTGTTGTTCTTGATAAAAAAGTGATTGGCTTTCGCGCTTCCATGAATCCAAAATTAATTTTGGAAGCATTTAAAAAATCCGAAAGCCCGATGCTGCTGATGCGGGTGAAATAAATTTTATTCTTCTCCTGTTTTTTTTCTTCGCTGATTCCTGTAAATAACAATGGCGAGGTAAATCATCGCGATAAAAAGAAAAAGCCCGATAATTCCCCAGATAAAATTCAACGTATCTTTCATTACTACTATGAAAATAATTGCCACTAAAAAAATAGTCGCCACTTCATTCCACATTCGTAATTTGAAAGACGAATATTTTATTTCATCGCGCTGAAACTGCAGATACATTACATGACATTGAATATGGTAAAGCGTGAGCCCGAATACAAAAGCAAGTTTGAGAATAAACCAGGGGGAAGAAAAATAATATTCGAACTTTGAAAATGCCATCCAGAATCCAAAAACATAAGTGCCAATCATGCTCGGCCAGGCGATTCCATACCACAACCGCTTCTCCATAATTTTATATTGCCTCTGCAAAATATCTTTTTCAGAAATCGGTTTCTTCTCCGCCTCCGCATGATAAATAAACAAACGCACGAAATAAAACAACCCGGAGAACCAGGTAACAATAAAAATAATGTGGAGCGCTAAAAGATACGGATTCATGAATCAAAGTTAAGTATTTCTATCTTTGACAAAATTTTTTACTATGAAATCAAAATCACCCAAAGAAACCTATACTACTACCACTGAAATTGTTCTTCCCAACGACACAAACGCATTGGGAAATTTACATGGCGGCAAGTTAATGCTGTGGATGGATGTTGTTTCGGCAATTTCCGCCAGCAGGTTATGCAACCAGGTGGTAGTCACTGCTTCGGTAAATAATATTTCTTTTCGCGAAGGAATAAAACTCGGAAGCATTGTTACGCTCGAAGCAAAAGTTTCCCGTTCATTTCATACTTCTATGGAGGTGGTGATTGATGTTTGGGTGGAAGACCGTTTGACAGGTAATAAGAAAAAACATAACGAAGCCATTTTCACTTTTGTTGCGTTGGATAAGAATGGCAAACCTATTCCTGTTCCGGAAGTTGTTCCTGAAAACGAGGAAGAGAAAAAAAGATTTGCGGGCGCATTGCGAAGAAGGCAATTAAGTTTGATTCTCGCTGGGAAAATGAAACCTGATGACGCTACCGAACTGAAAGCGCTTTTCGTAAAATGACAACTTAGTTGTCATTCTGAGCGAAGCGAAGAATCTCCTCTTCATTTATTTCATTCATGCATTTGAAATGTTTCTTCGGACATTTTGAAAAACCGAGTTTGGAACATGGGCGACAAGAAAGATTTGAGATTTGGGATTTGAGATTTGGGATTTGAGATTTTCCATAGTAAGGATACATTCCGAACTCGGGAATGGTATTTCCCCACACAGAAACAATTTCTTTTTTGAAAGCGGCAGCAATATGCATGAGTCCGGTATCGTGAGCAATAATTTTTTTTGCTTGCTTAACCAACGAAGCCGATTGATTGAGATTAAATCTGCCACATGAATTAAATACTGCCGACTGCCGGCTGCCGACTGCTGACTTGATTTGTTCTCCTTTCTCTTCATCTTCTTTCCCGCCCAGCAAAATTACCGGTAGGTTTATTTTTTGAATAATGGAAATAATTTTTTCTTTAGGCAATTGCTTGGTAAAATATTTTGCACCGATTACAAACCCAACATATCCATTTTGAAATTCTGCAGGAAGCGTTTTTAAATCCACTTCATCCTTTGTTGGAATAAAATAATCCAGTCCTCTTTCATCATTTTCTATTCCCAAAGATTTCACCGTTGAAAAATACCGGTCAACAATATGAATGTTCGGAAGTTTGTTGATTCGAAAATTCACCATCAGCCATTTTTCAATATTCAATTTGGAAAAAGATTTTGATTTCTTTTTAAGGATGGACTTCACTTGTGCCGAGCGCAGATTATGATGAAGGTCAATTATGAAATCATAATTTTCTTTTTTCAGTTCCGCAGAAACTTCGGATACATTTTTTTCGATGGTATAAATTTTATTGAGGTACGGATTACTCTCAAGAATCGGAGAGAATTGTTTTTTGGTAATGTAATGCACCTCGGCACTGTTCGCTTGTTGTTTAATACAGCGGATAATCGGTGTAGTTAGAACTATATCTCCGATGGAACTGAAGCGTATGATAAGTATCTTAGTCAAGATAGAATTTTAATTATCCTCCCCAATTATCTCTATCTAAACTCCTGTATTGAATGGCTTCGGCAAGGTGAGAGGTTTTTATTTCTTCGGAAGAATCCAAATCGGCAATGGTGCGTGATACTTTAAGAATTCTATCGTAAGCGCGGGCAGACAAACCAAGTTTTTCCATCGCGTTCTTGAGAAGTGTTTGTCCGGCTTCATCTATTTTGCAAATTGTCCGCAGCGTATTTGCATTCATCTGCGCGTTGCAGTAGGTTCCGGAATTTTTTTCAAAACGCTTCGATTGAATTTTTCTTGCATTGATTACCCGCTCGCGGATTTTTTCACTCGGCTCGGCTTTTCGTTCACTGGAAAGTTCGGAGAAAGCAACGGGAGTAACTTCAATATGAATGTCTATTCTGTCAAGCAGCGGTCCGGAAATTTTATTCAGATATTTCTGCACAACACCGGGCGCGCACACGCAATCTTTTTCGGGATGATTGTAGTAACCGCATGGACAAGGATTCATAGCGGAAACCAGCATAAAACTTGCAGGATATTCCACTGAAAATTTTGCGCGGGAAATTGTAACTGTTCTGTCTTCGAGCGGCTGGCGCATAACTTCCAAAACATTTCTTGAAAATTCCGGAAGTTCATCCAAAAATAAAACTCCGTGATGCGCCAAAGAAATTTCTCCCGGCTGAGGAAAACTTCCGCCTCCAACAAGCGCCACATCTGAAATCGTGTGATGAGGCGAACGGAACGGACGAGCCGTAATGAGTGAAGTTCCTTTTCCCATTTTTCCCGCCACCGAATGAATTTTTGTTGTCTCGAGTGCTTCTTCAATGGTGAGCGGGGGAAGAATGGTCGGAAGGCGTTTTGCAATCATTGTTTTTCCCGCGCCCGGAGGGCCAATCATAATCACGTTATGTCCTCCAGCAGCAGAAATTTCCAAAGCGCGCTTGATATTTTCCTGTCCTTTCACATCGGCAAAATCCAAATCTGATTTTCCGAGGCGGGAATAAAATTCTTCAGCAATATTTATTTTCGTCTGCTCAAGATTTTTTTCTCCGTTGAAAAAATCAATTACGTCTTTTATGTTTTCCACTCCGTAAACTTCCAGTTCGCCAACGGCTGCGGCTTCCTGCGCGTTTTGTTTCGGAAGAATAATTCCCTTGAATCCTTTTTCTTTCGCCTCAATGGCAATCGGCAAAACTCCTTTTATCGGACGAACTTCTCCATCCAAAGAAAGTTCTCCCATGATAATGTAATCGCTTAACTGTTCGCTTTTGATTTTATCGTCCGCGGCAAGAATTCCGATGGCGGTTGTTAAATCATAAGCCGAACCTTCCTTTTTAATATCGGCAGGCGCCATATTGATGGTAACTCCTTTGCCCGGAATTTTATGCCCGATATTTTTTAATGCTGCGCCAATGCGATGCTGGCTTTCTTTCACAGCTACATCCGGGAGGCCAACCATAAAAAAGAAAACTCCTCCTGAAATATTTGTTTCAATGGTAACAAGCGTTGCTTTTATTCCGTGAACTGCGCAGCCGAAAGTTTTGACGAGCATCAGATATTTTCTTCAACGAAGTGAATGAGCGAGTGAATAACCTTGATGTGAATTTCCTGTGCGCGGTCTGCGTATTTTGAATAAGGCGCGCGGATTTCAATATCGCAGAGAGAAGACATTTTTCCTCCGTCTTTTCCTGTGAGTCCTATAACCTTCATTCCCTTTTTCTTTGCGGATGAAATTGCGTTCAAAACGTTTTTTGAATTTCCGCTGGTGCTGATGGCGAGAAGAACATCGCCTTTGTTTCCTACGGCCTCGATGAAGCGGGAGAAAACAAAATCGTATCCGTAATCATTCGCCACGCAGGAAATATGCGAAGGGTCGGAAATTGAAATTGCGGGAAGCGCTTTTCTATTTTCTCGGAATCTTCCTGAAAATTCTTCGGCAAAATGCATAGCATCGCACATCGAACCTCCGTTTCCGCAGGAAATAACTTTGTTTCCCTTCTTGGATGAAGCAACTAAAAGACTTCCTGCTTTTTCAATCGCAGAAAAATTTTTATGGTCAGAGACAAACTTTGCAAGAATGTCGGTGGCTTCGGAAAAATTTTGGTGGATTATATTTTTTTTCATCTTGTTCGGCTCCGAAGGAGTCGCATATTAATAGTGCAAATATATCTATTCATCTCCGACCTCTTCGGGGTCGAACATCATTACGAAATTATTTCAAAGCCCGTGTATGGCACTAACGCTTTAGGAATTTTAATTCCATTATCCATTTGATTATTTTCCAGAAGCGTGGCGACAATTCTTGGCAACGCAAGCGCGCTTCCGTTAAGCGTATGCGCGAGTTGCGGTTTTCCATTTGCTTCGCGGAAACGAATTTTTGCCCGGTTGCTCTGAAAATTTTCAAAGTTGGAAACCGAACTTACCTCCAGCCATTTTTGCTGTGCGGCAGAGTAAGTTTCGAAATCGTACGTAAGCGCGGAAGCAAAACTCATATCGCCTCCGCAAAGTTTCAGAATCCGAAAAGGCAAACCAAGTTCGCGAACGATACCTGCAACATAATTTTTCATTTCCTCCAGTGCGTCATACGATTTATCAGGATGAGCTATTTGAACTATTTCAACTTTATCAAACTGGTGCAAGCGATTTAATCCGCGAACATCTTTTCCGTACGAGCCTGCTTCCCTGCGGAAACAAGGAGTGTACCCGCAATTTTTGATTGGCAATTTTTCTGCTTGCAGAATTTCGTTGCGATAAATATTTGTAATGGGAACTTCAGCCGTTGGAATGAGATAAAGTTTATCGAGTGGAACGCTGTACATCTGTCCTTCTTTATCGGGAAGCTGTCCGGTGCCGAAACCGGAATCTTCATTCACAAGAATTGGCGGCTCGACTTCTAAATATCCTGCAGCAGTTGCCTTGTCGAGAAAAAAATTTATGAGCGCGCGCTGAAGTTTTGCGCCTTTACCTTTATATACTGGAAATCCTGCGCCCGTAAGTTTCACACCCAATTCAAAATCTATCAAATCATATTTCTGCGCAAGTTCCCAGTGAGGTTTTGCGTTAGTAGAAAGTTTTGGTAATTCTCCTTCTGAAAAAACATTCTCATTATCCGCGGGAGTTTTTCCTTTCGGAACTTTTGAGCTGGGAAGATTGGGAAGCAGAACCAGAACTTTATTTAATTCTTCTTCGGCAGAAGCAAGTGAGGTTTCTAATTTCTTCGCGGATTCTTTTAACGTAGTGCTTTTACTTTTTAATTCATTCGCTTCGGCTTGCTTTCCTGTTTTAAAAAGTTCTCCGATTTGTTTTGCCAAAGTATTTGCTTCTGCATTCAATCCATCCAATTCGGTTTGAATTTTCCTGCGGTCGTTATCAAGCGATAGAATTTTTTCTACGTGCACCTTCGAGTCAAAATTTTTTACCGCCAGCCGTGTGATGACTTCTTCTTTGTTTTCGCGTATGTAATTTAACTGAAGCATTGAATTGCAAAAATAAAAATCTATCCTACACTAATCGTTGAATCGCGGATTCACTACATTGTTATATATGGAGCCGAACGTGTAAGTGATTCCAAAATTTCCCCAGAAACTATAAGCGGTTGCAAGCTGGCGCTGCTGCAAAAGAATTTCTGCGAGCGAAGCGCCTGCTTTCGGCAGAGAAATCTGGTCGTGGATGAGCGACACGCTTCCGCCCAGCCGCACCGACATTCCTTTGAACACACGGATATTCACCCACGGGCGAAAATAAATATTGTTCAGCGAAAAATCATTCATATAATTCGAAGCGGCAAGCGAAGCGGAAACCGAGCCCCATTTTTGTTTTAACTCCAGCGCAACGGCAAGGCGCTCGCCCCATAATCCTTCGCGCGTTTTATTAAAAATGGTTGTGTCGTAATACATCGAATAAGAATATCCGATCGAATATAAAATGCGGAGCTGCTTGCGCGTTGCCTGCGAGTAAGGAAATAAATCATATTCTATAGCAGGAGAAAGCCCGCCCTTGAAAGCAAGGTTGCTGTAGTCGGCATTTTCCGCTCGCAAAAATCCTCCGGCAGACCAATGGTCGCTAATACTTTTCACAAGAAGATTATTAAAATTGTTGGAGCGGTTAATACTGCGCACCGTGGTGGTGTCATCTATTTTATAATAACTTTCTCTATAATTATTTCCAATTCCAAAATGAATTTTCCAATCCTTGGTGACCTTGTCAACAGAAAAAGAAGTCCACGATGAAATGGAATAATACGTTTGCTGCCCGTTAAAAAATCCGCTCGCGTCCAGGTTGCACACCCAGTTTCTCCATTTGTCTTTTACATTTTCTGCCGAAGGCGGGTTGTTCATAGTAATCTCAATAAATTTTGCAAGCGGAGTTTTTGAAACATAGCGCATCAATCCCATTTTCATTGTGGCTGCCTGCCCCTCGCGGATTTCATCTTCGGTGGCATCAGCTTTATAATTGTAAACAAGCGTATCGTTCACGCCCGAAAAATTTTTCTGCCCTATGAAAAAAAAGGAATATGCACCGCCTCCCGATGCCGTGCGCTGAAATGAAAAAAGAATATGCACGTGCGCTTCTTTGCGCTCGCGCACATAATTTACGAAAGTGATTCCCCTGCGGAAATAATCAATATCGCACCAGTAGCAGTCAATGAAAACTTTTATGGCGTCTTTCCTCAGCGAATCGGTTTTGGGAATTGTATCCTGCGAAAAAAATTTTCCGTTTCCCGTGAAAAGAAAAAGCGTGGCAAGAAAAGGGAAGCGGAAAATTTTTTTCATCGGTAAAAATAAAAATCTCCTGACTGTAGCAGCCAGGAGATTCACAATAGTTTTCGCTCGGCTTTATTTAGCAGGTTCTACCGATACAAACGAACGGTCTTTCGCTCCGCGCTTGAAAGTTACGATTCCATCTGTCAATGCAAAAAGCGTGTGGTCAACACCGATTCCAACATTTTTGCTGGGATGATGATGCGTTCCGCGCTGGCGCAGAATAATATTTCCGGATTTTGCAAACTGCCCTCCGTGAATTTTTATGCCGAGGCGCTTGCTGTGCGACTCCCGGTTATTTTTGGTTTTACCTTCACCTGCTTTATGTGCCATGACTTAAGAAATTATAAATTAAAAATTATAGATTATAAATTATGACTTGATATCCTGAATTTCGATTTTGGTTAAGTACTGTCTGTGCCCGTTCATCTTCGCGTAGCCCTTGCGTCTTTTCTTTTTAAAGACCATCACTTTATCGGCTTTCAGATGTTCAACAATTTTCGCGCTGATGGAAGCGCCTTTCACGTTAGGCATTCCCACATCCACTTTCCCTTCGTTATCCACGAGGAGAACTTTGTCAAAGTTCACTGAATCGCCTTCGTTTCCTTCGAGGCGGTGAACAAAAATCTGCTGGTTCTTGTGAACCTTGAATTGCTGTCCGGCAATATCTACTATAGCGTACATTTTCTTTTTGTTTTAAAAGGGGAGCGAAGGTAACAAATTTTCCTGAAGTGATTGTATAGATTTTTAGAAGGTAGTTTACGTCAATTCTCACTATGAAAAATGGCTTTTATTTCTTCTTTATCAGATTTAAATTCCAGCCCAATCCGAAGGAGAAGCGGAGTTCGGAAAGCGAAAGAGGAATCGTTACGTTTGATAAATCTTTACCGTAAACATATCTTCCTTCCATGAATAAATGAAAAAACTTTTGGAAATAAAAATTAAATCCGATTGCAGAGGAAATTAAAGGATTAACATGAATATTGCTTTGTCGCCATTCATATTGTTCAAAGCCCCAAGAATAAGTGTAGTTAATTCTTGCAATTGAAACTCCCGGTTCAAATGCAAAATACGGATCAAAATGATTTTTTGTTTTGAAATGAAAAGATGCTCCTGCAAAAGTGGAATGATTAAAATCAAAAGGATTGTTGCCATTATTATCTTTCGCTTTCAGAAAATAATAACTGTCGCCACGCAAAGAAATATTATCGGCAACGTAATATTCTAAATTCCCGTGAAGAGAAATGGTGGATGCATTTTCTTTGAGAAGAATTCCCGGGGAAATTGTCGCCATCGAACGAATCAATCCTTTGCGGATATATTGTTCGCTTTCCTGCTGCGAGAAACAAAAAGAGCCTTCGACTACGCTCAGGATGGCAGCTAATAGAATAATTTTTTTCATTTGAAATATTTTTATTACGCCTACTTGCTTTTCCTTCCCCAGAGTTTTGCAACATAAATATTCACGCTGAGATTAATCAGCAAGTGCCCGTCCAAACCTAAATCCCCTTTTTCAATTTTAATATCATTTCCTTGTGTCGCATCATTGTAAAAAATTGTTGTGCGAATATCTTTTCCAAGATGCAACATATATTGCGCAGTGAGCGAGATATCAAAATTATCTGCGAGATTATAGTGCGCTCCAATTCCCCCTTGCACAGCGGAACTAAACCTGCTCTGCGGCATATTGTAATCCGTGTAGTAGCCATTTTTCTCCACGCGTGTCCAATCAAAACAATGTCCGGCTAAAATATACGGAGTGAATTTTCCTTTTACGGTTTTATAGTTGAACGGATAACACAGCACCGACCAGCCGATGTGATAATCGGTTCGCCTGGCAAGCCCGCCAATATCGGTGGTGATATAATCGGCAAACCAATCGGAATTCATCCGCGAGCCAAAGCGCAAACGAAACTGCCCGCCAGTTCCCATTCCTAAATATCCCGCATCGCTGAACGCACTGATGGTGCTGCGCATTCCGAGCATAAGTTTGCCGGTTTCTTTTTTTGAAATGGAATCTTTTTGTGCAAGCGCAATTATGGGGAGCAGAAAAAACAAAAGCAAAATTTTTTTCATTGGATTTTAATTTGGTTGCAAAGATAAACGAATTGAAAGCGGATTTATTTTACCTTCAATTGCCGGTCAATAATTTCCAAACCTTCTCTGAATGAATGCGGATTATATCCAAGCACTTTCTTTGCCTTATCCAAAATGAAGCCAGTTCTTGGCGGGCGTTTGGCGGGCTGATTTAATTCTTCGGAAGAAACGGGGTTGATAAACGATTTGTCCAGCTTCCAGAAATCTGCAACTTCATACGCCAACTCAAGAATGCTTTTAGTTTCTATTCCCGAGATGTGAAAAATTCCTTCCGCGCCTTTCATTGCGGTGAGAATACAACCCTGCGCCAAATCTTCTGAAAGAGTTGGGGAACGGAACTGGTCGGTGATTACATTTATTTTTTTCTTCTGCTCCAGATTATTTTTCACCCACAGAATAAGATTGCTTCTGGTTCTGTCATCCACTGTTCCGAAAATAATTATTGTGCGAATGATGGACCATTTTAGTTTGCTCGCCATCACAATTTTTTCAGATTCAAGTTTTGTGAACGCATAATAATGAAGCGGGTTTGGTTTATCGGTTTCATCATATTCGCTTCCTTTCATTCCGTCAAAAATAAAATCGGTAGAAAGATGTATAAAATGAGCTCCGAATTTTTCCAAAACATCTACCATATACTGACCAGCTGTTGTATTTGCGAGCATCGCTTCTTCGCGTTTGGTTTCACAGGCATCCACGTTGGTCATTCCCGCTGTGTTGATGACAACATCGGGTTTGTATTTGGAAAATATTTTTTCTATTTCGGATTTATTTGTGATGTCGAGTTTCTCGTAGATGTAGCCGTCTTTTCTTTTCAAGCGGTTTTCTCCTCGTGCGCAGGCAATAATTTGAACTTCGGATTTTATTTTTTTCTGAATATCATCAGGAATTCTGCAAAGCGGGTCGCCAAGCAAACCGTAAATTATTTTTTGCCCGAGCATTCCGTTTGAACCGGTGACCAAAATTTTCATTGTGCGAATAGCGAATTGACTGCGAATCTACGAATAGAAATTCAAAGGAATGGCAGCGGGATTTTGTTAAACAAAAATTTCTTTCAGCTTGGAAATTTGTTCTGAAGTGCCGAGCACAAAAAGTTTTGCGTGGGGAATTAATTTTGTTTCGGGAGAAGGATTGATGACAAATTCTCCCTGCGCAGTTTTAAATCCGATAATGTTTGCTCCGCTGCGACTGCGAACGTCCAGTTCACTGATGGTTTTATTTTTGAAACTCTCCGGGAGTTTTTCAAAAGTTATTTCTTCCAGATTAATATCAACGCCAACTCCCGTAACGTAATCAATAAACTCCACCACATCGGGCTTCATCACGAGCGATGCCATGTGTGCGCCACCCACCATATCGGGCATAATCACGTGATTTGCTCCGGCAGTTTTTAATTTCTTGTCGGAATTTTCACCCGAAGCGCGTGAAATAATATTCAGTTTCGGATTCAGCGCGCGCGCGGAAAGTACAATGAATAAATTATCCGCATCAACGGGAAGCGAAGTGATGAGCGCACTCGCACGCTGAATTCCCGCCTGTAAAAGAATTTCATCCTGCGTTGCATCTCCTTTCAAAACCAGGTGCGGATATTTTTCCTGCATTGACTGAATGGGTTCATCTTTTTGTTCAATCACCACAAAAAGTTTTCCGTGTTCGCGCAGCACGCGCGATGCCTGCTTGCCGTTGCGCCCGTAACCGCAAATGATAACGTGATTCTCTAATTGTTCCAACTGGTTTGCCAATCGTTTCGATTTAAAATATTCGCGGAACTCTCCATCGGCAATATAGCGCGTGATGGATGTAATCGCGTAAGCAAAAGTACCAAAACTCGTGATGATGAGAAAGGCGGTGAACAATCTTCCGGCATCGGACAGCGGATGAACTTCGGTAAAGCCCACTGTTGCCACCGTGATGATGGTCATATAAAATGCTTCGATGAAGGTGAAATGCTCTATGAGAATGAAGCCGATGATTCCGATAATAAGAATGACAAATAAAATTGCAAGCGGAATATAAAGGCGGGAGAATTGGCGGAAGTGATTCATTCAATCTACTAATTTACTAATGGGCACTAATGTACGAATGAAAACCAAAATCCATTGGCTGTTAATTAGTAGATTAGTAGTGATTGGTAAATTAGTAGATACTCTAAAAATCCCAAACGCTTGGGCGCTTGTGTTTTTTCGGCTTGAAATATTCTTTGTTCTCGAGAAGAAATGCCATCACAAAATAAACGATGATGGGCGAGCCGAAGGTGAAGAAAGAAATATAAACAAAGTAAAGCCGGACTTTGGTGGTTTTAATTCCCATTTTCTCCCCGAGCCAGGTGCACACACCGAAGAGAGGCGTTTCAATAAATTTCCGGAAGCGGTTGAGCATAGCACAAATCTACGAAAAACGAATTGATACGAAAATGCGAAAGTGAGAATTATTTCAGCAGCGCATTTCCAATTCCGCAACTCAAGCATTTCTTGTTTGAACAATATTCGTTTTTAAGCTGCAGCAATGCTTGTGTTTCATAGGAAGATTTTGCAGGCAGCCCGATTGATTTCCATTTTGAAATGATGGAATTATTTTCCGCATCTAATTTTTCAAGAAAGATTAATGCATTGTCACAGTATTTCTCTTCACCTTTTTCTTTGCCGTATATAAACAGGAAGGGAACAATAGTATTTATGATAATTGTGTTAATGGAATCTTTTCCTATTTTTTTTATTCGCTTTGAAGAAAATTTATCAAACTGATAATGTGTTTGCCAGTATTCGCTGGTTTCGGTTTCAAGCAGAATGATGATTTGTTTTACTGAGCCCGCTTCCAGAATTTTTGAAAAGAGATGCGAAGATTTATAAATAAGATTTGCAAATTGTGAAATGCGAATGGTTGGAAAATTTGGCGGATGCAATCGCATAAATTTCCAGAGGGAAGAATCAATGGGTTTGAGTTTGAATTTACTTTTCAGGAATTTAAATTCTTTTTTGAGTTCATTGGGATAATCATCTTTGAAATCTTTTTCTAACATTCCTGCTGTTCCGAAAAGCAAAGATTCAATCTGCAATAAGTTGTTCTTGTGTTTTGAGAGAACGGAAACAGGCAATTGTTTCGACAGCAATTCAAATGGATCTGAATTTATTTTCTGTCCGAAGTTGCGGGCGAGCATCTGATAAAAAGTTTCTTCCCAGTTATTTTTATTCTGCTTCAGCGAATCGGTAATAATTTTTGATTTTCGTTCGAGACGTTCAACCAATAATCTGTCGAGCCAATTATTCAGCGTGAATTTATCTACAGAAGCAATTTGCTTTTCACAGGGAATCCAGTCCTTGCTCGATTTGAATTGCAGATATTTTCCGTAAATATTTTGAGGGATTTTATTTTTCAATTCCAACGTTGGAATTAATTCTCCATTTCTCCTATGAAGTTTTTCATCTGCTTCATGCACCACGTGAAGAATAATATTGTCGTATGCTTTATCGGTGGTGTGTTTGTGTTTATGCCAGTCGGAAGCGCTGGTGTGAATCTCCACGTTGCCCGCCCATTCAGTTCCGGCAATTTTAATTCTCGCGTTAAAAAAATCAGGACCTGAATCTGAATTATGCTCACCAACCTTCAGGATTTTAATTTCTTCTCCCGAAGTGGTTTGTAAATCTTTATTATCAAACAAACGGAACTTCCAGATATGCCAGAGGAATTCTTCGGTCATGGTACGGATAACTAATGAATACGAATTTACGAAAAGCAAATACTATAATAAGGAAGACATCTCCTTCTGCGTCTTCATTGCTTCTTCTCTTGCTTTGGTTGCAAAATTTTCTTTGTCGCTCGCGTAAATAATATTTCGGGAAGAGTTTACGAGAAGTCCGCATTGCTTGTTCATTCCGAATGTGGCAACCTCTTGTAAACTTCCGCCCTGCGCGCCAACACCCGGCACCAATAAAAAATGTTCGGGGACAATTTTTCTTACATCAGCCAGCATTTCCGCTCGCGTTGCGCCAACTACATACATCATGTTATGGGCATTTCCCCATTGTTGAGATTTTTTCAGAACGGTTTTGTATAAATTATTTTCAGTTTGAAAATCATTCGCTCCTTTATTAGAAGTAAGCGCAAGCAAAATCACCCACTTGCCTTCGTACTGCAAGAACGGAGTTACGGAATCTTCGCCCATATATGGAGCAACGGTGATAGAATCAAAATCCATAGAACCGAAAAATGCCTGCGCGTACATAGAGGAAGTATTGCCGATGTCACCGCGCTTGGCATCTGCAATCGTAAAAATATCTTTGAAGTTTTTTAAATAGTCAGCAGTTTTTTCCAGTGATTCCCATCCTGCGCTTCCGATAGATTCATAGAAGGCAATATTCGGTTTGTATGCCACGCATAAATCGTGAGTAGCGTCAATGATTTGTTTGTTGAATTCAAAAATCGGGTCGGAAGATTTGTGAAGGTGCTTGGGAATTTTTTTCAGGTCGGTATCGAGCCCGATGCAGAGGAAAGATTTTTTGCTTTTTATGTTTTCGTAAAGTTGTTCTCGCGTCACTTTTTATCTGGCTCTCTATTATAGTAAAACTTACCGCGGCAAAACCATAATCTTTCCGCTCGTGGAGGAGTTACCCGCCTTCACGGTATAGAAATAAACTCCTGCCGGAACTTTTGCGCCCGAAGAATTTCTTCCATCCCAGTTTAGGGTATATGCGCCTGCGGAATTAAATCCGGCAGAAAGATTTTTCACTTCGCTTCCGAAAACAGAATACACCGAAATGGAAGTTTCGGCCGGGTAGTTAAGTTCATAGCCAATCTTCACAAAATCATTGAACGGATTCGGGTAAGCGAAGACGGAACTGAGCGAAGCCAAAATATTATTCACCGAACCCGGAGGATTCAAAAGCGAATCATTCGTGAACAAACTTCCTATGTCAATATTCTCATCGCCCGTTTGATAAATCAAATACTGGAAGGAATCGAAAAGCATTTCATCGGTAGTGCTTGTGCCCGCCACAACATTTTGCGGAGGGTTGTTCGGATTGTTCGGGTTTGCCGTAGTATTATCATACATGTGGCTGGAATGAATCGTATACCCTACAGGAAGTTTCACCAGGTTCTTGAAGGTGTAAAATCCCTGCCAGTTGAAATCCCAGTTGTTGATTCGAATCAGTGGAATGGTGTTGGTTCCGTTATCGGCATAATTCAGCATGGTTTTGCAAATGAGATGCGAGTGGGGAAAAGTTGCGTAAACAGAAAGCGGAACCGTCAAGCCACCACTGTTAGGATATTTTGCCGTATAAGACGGAGTGGTGTTGGCAAGAATAAACATGCTCCAGTTCTGCAGCAGAGTGGAAACATACATGGTGCGGATTCCGGTTGCGCTCAGCGGATAAAAGTACAAGCGGATTTGCGTGCTGTCTTGTTTTCCTCCGGAACCGGCAGGATAATGAATCTGCATTATTATTTTTGAACCGGCTTTTAATTTTATTCCTGCCTTTAATGGCGCTTGCCCGGGAAAAATGGTGGGGAAACTTCCGGGCGCATACACTCCCAAATCAAATTGCCCCGGCTCGGTGAAACATCCTCCGCTGAGGTCGCTGTTTACAGTTCCGGTAGTGTCCACTTTGATTACCACGTGATGAACAATGGGCGCGTTTCCCGGAATCACTTCGAAAGCGCGAATGATTCTGTCCTGCGCTAATCCGGTGGGAAGCGCAAAACAATTATACGCATCGGTGGAACCGGTGGCATTGCTGGTGAACGTGGGAATTTTCAGAATCAAATCGGGAGTGCCGTTCAATTTATATTTTGTATACGTGGGCGCAGGCGGGGCTTTGGTGGTGTCACCTTGCGAACATCCCTGGTTTATCCAGTTAATGATGGTGCTTTTTTCTGTACTCGTGATAATCCGCTCATGAAGAAAGCGCGTGTAATTTGTATCGGGCGACCAGGGCGGCATTTTTCCGCTGTTCAAATCGGCTTTAATCTGCGGGCACCAGGGAGAAGTTTCACTCCAGTTCATCATGGAAAAAGGCGCTCCGCCATTCTGGTGATGGCACGAGGTGCAGCGGCTGTAAAAAATTCCCGCCACGTCTTTGTATTCCAGAGTTTGCGCGAACCCTTCGACTCCGCCCAGGGTGACAACTGCGATGAAAACAAAAGAGAAAAGTTTTTTCATAGTGATATATTTAAAACTCACCCCGACTTCGTCACCCCTCTCTTTATAAAAGAGAGGGGTTGAGGGGAGAGTTATCTCGGCATTAAAACAATTTTTCCGCTGTTCTCCGATTTCCCCGCACGGATAACGTAAAAATAAATTCCATCGGGAACTTTTACTCCTTCATCGTTCGTTCCGTTCCATTCCACATCATTGGCGCCTGCTTTCACATCTTTGCTAAGAAGAGTTTTTACTTTGCTTCCGAAAATAGTATAAACTTCCACCGTAACTCTGGAAGAGTTTCTCAACTGGTAGCCGATATGAATTTTATCGGCAAACGGATTCGGGTAAGCAAACGAAGTAAGGCCGGAAGCAAAATAAAATTCATTCACAGAGGTGGGAGGAGGATTCAGCAAGGAATCATTCGCCAGCAATCCGCCTATGTCAATATTTTCATCGCCATTCTGGTAATACATCCACATGAATGCATCAAACAACATTTCATCTTTTGTGGTTTGCCCGGCAGTAACCAATTGCGGAGGGCTATTCGGATTGTTAGGGTTTGCCGTAGTGTTATCGTAAACGTGAGACGAACGCAACGTATATCCCACAGGAACTTTTACCAAATACTTATAAGTATAATATCCCTGCCATTTGAAATCCCATTTGTTTTCGCGAATGAGCGGAATTGTATTTGTTCCGTTGTCGGCATAATTCACCAAACTGGTGCACACTTCGTGGCAATGCGGAAAAGCAGAATACAACGAAAGCGCAGCCGTCAAGCCACCGCTCGAAGGATATTTTGCAGTGAATGTCTGCGTGGTGTTGGCAGGAATAAACAGCGACCAGTTCTGCAAAAATACCGTGCTGTAAGTTTCGCGGATGCCGGTGGTGCTAGTGGGATAAAAGTATAAACGTATTTGCGTGCTGTCTTGTTTTCCTCCGCTGCCCACCGGGTAATGAATTTGCAGCACAAGTTTAGAGCCCGCCTTTATGCGCATTCCCATTTTCAGCGGAGCAACTCCGGGAAAAACAGTGGGTCCTGCACCGGGAGCATATCCTCCTATTCCAAATTGTCCCGGCTGATTATAGCAAGTGCCGGAAGTGTTATCGGTAACCGTTCCGGTTGTATCCACCGAAACCACCACGTGGTGCACAATGGCCGGGTTTCCCGGAATAATTTCAAACGCGCGCAAATACCTGTCTTGCGTCAAACCGGTGGCAAGCGCAAAACAATCATACGCATCGGCAGAACTGGCATTGCTGGTGAAGGTGGGAATCTTCAGTATCAAACTCGGAGTTCCGTAAAGTTGGATTTTTGTATACACAGGCGCAGCAGGCGCTTTGGTAGTATCTCCTCCCTGGCATCCATCGGTTATCCATTGAAGAATGGTTGCCTTTTCAGAAGTGGTGATAATGCGCTCGTGAAGAAAGCGCGTGTACGTTGTGTCGGGCGGCCACACCGGCATTTTGCCGCTGTTCAAATCGGCTTTAATCTGCGGGCACCAAGGAGAGGTCTCCGAATAATCCATCATGGAGAAAGGCGCGCCTCCACCATTGTGGTGGCACACGGTGCAGCGGTTGTAAAAAATTCCGGCAACGTCTTTATAAACTAATTGTGCGCTGGCAGTGAAAGTCCCTTCGACTCCGCTCAGGGTGACAACTGCGATGAATAAGAGGGGGTAAAGTTTTTTCATGAAATAAATTTAGGTTGTGGTAAGACGAATTTAATGCGTTCAAAGTTACAAAAATATTATTCAGAAACAATTTCGTTTTTTCCCCAAAAATTATGTCTCTATCGAAGTTCATTTTTATATTCGCAGCGGAAATTTTATGCCCGCTATTTTAATTCGTTCCGCTGCCGAAAAAGAGTTGCCTGTGATTGAGCGGCTTGCCAGAAGTTTTGATTTGGATTGGGAAAACGTTTCGTGGAAACAATTTCTGGTTGCGATGAAAGGCAACCGCATTATTGGCTTTGGCAGGTTGCGCTCGTATGAAAAATTTTCGGAAGTGGCAACCGTGGGAGTTATTCCGGAGGAAAGGAACAAAGGCATAGGAAGTTCCATTGTGAAAGAACTTCTTCGTCTTGAACCAAAAGAAATTTTCGTAACGTGCGTGATTCCGCATTTCTTCGAACGGCTGGGTTTTACACCGGTGAAACAATATCCGCCCGTGCTTCAAAAAAAAGTTGACTTTTGCAAATGCTATAATTTTTCGGAAGAAGAAATTTTTGTTATGCGAAAGATAAAATAATGGCAAAGCAGAAACCTAAAAATATTTCCCAGCAGAAAAAACAAGCGCAGCCGTTTGCTCCTGCGCTTGCGTCCGTTCAGCCGCTTTCTCCGCTGAAGACCTTTTTTCACCAGTCGGTTTTCATTGTGCTGGTGGGTTTTGCCATTTACTGGAATTCCTTCAACAATAAATACGCGCTTGATGACGACATTGTGATGCGCCTGAATGAATATGTGCAGCAGGGATTTTCGGGCATCGGAAAAATAATGAGCACCGATTCGTACGATAGTTTTTTCCGCTCCATGGGTTCGGCAGGCGAACTGCAGGGAGGAAGATACCGCCCGCTCTCCATTGTTACGTTTGCCATTGAACAGCAACTGTTCGGTGACTGCTACGGAAACCGCTATACCGAAGCGAGCGATTCGCTGCGCGCGCTTCAGCAAAATCCCAGCCCGGCAACCGTGGGAATCATCAACCGCCTCATAGGAGAAAAGGCGCAGATAGAAAATAAAATCGGGCAGGCGCACGAAGCCATTGCCAAGCCCCGCCATATCACGAGCGTGGTACTGTATATTTTTTCGGTGGTGCTTTTGCTCTGGCTGCTGCGCGATTATATTTTCAAATATGCCAACCTGAAATTCATTCACCCGCACGATTTGGCTTTTCTCACGTCCATAATTTTTCTTGTGCATCCCATTCACACCGAAGTGGTATCGAACGTAAAAAGCCGCGATGAAATTCTTTCGTTCCTTTTTATTGTGCTCGCTTTTATTTTTGTTTTCAAAAACGAAGAGAAAAAAGAAACCAAAACGCTCGCGCTCGGAATGCTTTTTTATTTTCTTGCACTGCTTTCAAAAGAATGGGCAATTACGCTGGTGGCGCTGATTCCGCTGGCACTTTATATTTTCAGAAAGCAAACCCTCTGGCAAACCATAAAAACTTCTCTTCCTTATTTTGCGGTGGCGGCATTTTACATGATTCTCCGCTATAAATTTGTGGGCGCAGGCAGGCAGGGAGAAATCACCGAAGTGCTGAACAATCCGTATGTGTATGCAAACCCCACTCAGAAACTCGCCACTGAAATTTTTGTTCTCGTAAAATATCTGCGCCTGCTGATTTTTCCACATCCGCTCTCTGCCGATTATTCGTGGAAGACAATTCCCTACAATACTTTTGGCGATGGGCTGGTGTGGCTTTCCATTTTCGTTCACACAGGAATTGTTTTTTACCTGTTAAAGTTTATTAAAGAAAAACACTGGCTCGGCTTTGCCATTGCGTTTTATCTCTTTCATCTTTTTCTTGTTTCCAATCTTGCCATGCCCATTGGCGCCACCATGGGCGAGCGGCTGATTTACCATTCATCGCTCGGCTTTGCAATGGCGGCAGCATTTTTTCTGCTATGGCTTCTTGAAAAAATGAAACTCACATTCACCATAAAGCCCTGGGCATATATTGCGCTGGTGATTTTGCTGGTGATTCCCATGGGATTCAAAACCATTGAGCGCAACCCGAACTGGGAAACCGACAACATTCTTTTCACGCACGATGCATGGGTGGTGCCCAACAGCGTGCTGGCAAACGGCAACGCGGGCAAAGCATTTATTGAAGGCGCGCAGAAAGACAGCACGCACCGCCTTGCCATGCTCGACTCGGCAATTTATCATCTTGACAAAGCCGTTACGCTTCATCCTAAATATGTGAACGGATATCTGAATCTCGGGCTCGCCTGGTTTCAGAAAAAAGATTTGGACAAAGCCGAATATTACTGGAACATGGCGCGCAGGTATTTTCCAACGCATCCGTTCTTCCGCCAATCCTACGACCCTGCGCTGGTGGGCGCATTCATTGAGCGCGCAAAACAGGAAGGAAGAAAAGGAAATCTTCCGCTGGCAATTCAGTTCATTGCGCGCGCGCTGAAGTACGATAGTTTGAATGCCGAAACCTGGTACCACTATGGCGGAGCGAATTTTCAAATCGGAAACCTGAACGAAGCGTACCGCGGATTTACCAAATCGCTTCAACTGAATCCCAACAACACGGAAGCGCGCAGCGGCTTTGAAGCGCTGAAGGCGAGAATGCAGCAGATGCAGCAGCCGGTGAATGGTAAACAGTAAGCAGCCGCGCGGTTAAAAACTTTTTTTTGCAAACTTTATTTTCTTTTCTATAATTGCAAAAACATTTTTTATGACTAAATTTTTTATTTCCCTGCTGATGATGAGCGCGCTTGTCATGCTGAGTAGAGTCGAAGCATCTGCGCAGGCGCCAAAGAAAATGCCGCTTGACGGGCAAAAATTCATTGCCGAAATCAAAGAAGAGGGAAAGAAAAAACCCTGGGAGCCCGATGAAGTGGCGTTCAACTCCGGCAAATTCAAATGCCCCATTTTTGCCGACCAGGGCTGGGGATTTGAAAAAGCAGGCAAGTACCAGATCCTGCACGACTCCACCACTGCCGATGGGCAGAAAGTTTATTCCTGGATGGGCGATCTGGTGAACGAGCAGAACGAAAAACTCTCCTGGAGCGGAACCATTATGGGCGATGCCATTGAAGGCAACATTGAACTGATTAACAAAAAAGGAAAAACCGAAAAGAATTTTGCTTTCACCGGCAAACTGAAAAAGAAACCGGGGCAGAAGCCGTGAGCGTGTTACCGCTCCGATGTAATACGGAGTCCGTCATTCTGCGGACTGCACAATAATTTTCCTTGTAATAATTCCCTCTGCGGTTTTTCCGCTAACGGCTACAAAATAACTTTAAGGATTTTCAGGCGGTTCAAACATTTCTATAGACAAATCGTCTATGACATACATTCCTTTGCCCCCATTCCAGACATATACCTGCAACCTGTCATTATATGACCTGATTTCAGGTGTAAGATAATCGGCTTTCAGTTCATGCCAGATATAAAGGTGTGAAGTGTCAGTTACAAAGGGAAAGGTAGAATACTGATATGCTTTGTTATTATGCAGAATATTTATAACAAGCATCGCATCTGTAGTTTTTATGGGTAGCAGCGGCATAATTTTCATTTTTATCCGAACCCAGAAAAAATATTTATCGGAAAGGTTTTTGAGTTGTTCGTCATAAAGGTTGAAAAATTCTGAAGCAGAATCTATTTTACCCGTTGTACTTGAAAAATTAATGGTTGTGTCCCTAAAGGAAATATTTTTAATTGCCTGTTTATCTTTTTCAAAGTCATTGCTGAAAATAGTTTTCTTTATTAGCAACTTTTCATTTTTAAGTTCAGAATCTCGTGAAACAAGAAGCAAGCTGTCTGCTCCTGTTGGAACAGAAGTTTTAAAAAAAACTTTCCAGTAATATTTATTCGTCATGCGGTCTCCATCTATGATTCCATGGGAATATTGCCATATTTGAAATAAATTTAAAAACATAAGAAATAAAATCAGAATGCCTGAGCCTATTCTAAGGATATTTTTCCATTTGAAGCACCATTGAATAAAAAACCCAAGGGCAATACACAAAAGGGGATATATCTGTATCATAGTGCGCTGGCTGAAACAGGTGGCATACCACCAGTATGTCCACGATGAAACAACTAATAGGAAAAGAATGAAGAAAGAAAAAAGAGAAAGAAAAAGTTCCCGTTTATTTTTATAAATATAAATAAATCCTGAAAGTGCAAATGCCATGACAGGAGTATACAATAACCACCCCTTGCGATAACTGAAAAGAAACTGTAATAGATAAGGAGGAAAATCAAATCCTTCACCAGCATTTGCTCCATAACTGTCGAAAAAAAAATATCCTGTTATGTTTTTCCAATAGCCCAGTTGAATACATGCAAATAAAAAAATTATGGCTGCTGCTGCTATCAAGTGAGAGAGATAATTTCTAAAAACAGAAGAGATTTTTTGTTTCAGGTCTTTTACGTTTTTTATTCCCCATAAAACAGGAATGATAATAGATAAAACTTCCGTTGGACGTATTATGGCAGAGAGTCCAAGCGTAATACCGATAATGATTGCCGAAGAAAACCTATGTTCTGCGTGCCACTTGATAGTATGCCATAGCATGATTGTGAAAACGGTGAACAGATAGGTATGAACAAGCAGGATTCCCCAGTGCGTTGTCATGTGTAGAAAATTTGTTCCGAAATAAAAAACAAGCAAAACAATAGCAGTAATTTTGTCACTGAAAAAATATAAAAGAAGTAAACGGAAATAATAAAGCCCGATGAGCAAAAACAGCACGCTCCAGCAAAGAATGGCATATTGATAAGGAGGTGAAAATCCATCCATGGGATAATTGAATAGATAGGCGTATAAATGCCCTATAAAAAATCCCGGGCTGTAAAGAATTGCAAGACCGGAAGTATACCGGAGCGCGTATGAACCGTCTGTAAGTTGAATTCCCTGGTAAAAATATTGTATCGGCTGATAACTATGAATTAGGTTTTCGACCACGGAAAAATTTTTCATTCCCAAATCGTGATAAATAAATATCAGCGGGAGATAGAGATAATAACCGAACTGATCCCATGCGATAAGATGCCCAGGCGGTTCATAAAAGTTAAAAAACAAAACTGTAATTACAACAAGAAAAAGAGCGAGAATAGAAAATTTATTTTTCATCGTGCCTTCATTAATTAGCTTCTTCATGCAAATCTTCATTTCACAAAAGTAAAAAAGGTGAACTCATCATTCACCTTTTTTAAAAACATTATTTATTTTATCCTAATTGCATGGTGTTGGTTCTATAGTGAATTCCGCTCCTGCTGGAACTGTAAGTTCACCATTTATTGTTATTGAATTAACCGCTCCTCATCCGCGCAGTTAACAATTTTTAACAGGAGCAATGCAATAAATATTTCCCTTCCTTCGTTTCAGCATTTAAAAAACCACCGCATGCAGCATCACTACTCAGAAAAAAAGAATCGCAATGCTTGTGCCTCTCACATTCAGGGATGCAAACGGTTTTCCCTACCAAAAAGACGGAGCCGATGTGCTCTACGCAAAAGCGCGGGGGCAAAACTGCGAACTCTATTTTGAAAATGAAAAAGAGCCGCTCATCTACGGCTATCCTTTAAACTATTTTCATGACAAGGTGTGGAGCATAAACTGGTTCAGGCGGCTCGACCGTTTTCTTCTCGTAAAAGTGATAAAAATTAAAAAGCGAGCATGGCTCAAAGCGCAATTTTACAACAACATTATTCTTGTCCTCACCCGCAAAGGAAACAAACGGCTGAAAGCGTATCTGAAAAAACACCCTCCGGCAGAATAGTTACTGTCGTTTCAGGAGAAACTACTGTCGCTTCGGGAGAATCGCGCAACATTCTCCCTTCTGTTTGCGTCAAAGAGGTGGAATTAACAAACAAGCAAAAAGAAAAAATGAAAACAAGAGTTACATATCAGAGAACGGCAGAAGCTTCTGAAACGTTTCAGAATAATCCTGAGGCAACGCAGCATTTCTCTGCGGTAACGCGAAATTTCTCTGTGCTGACACGGGAACTTTCAGTGCTGACGCGAGGTTTTCTCGCGGTAACGCGAAATTTCTCTGTGCTGACGCAGGAACTTTCAGTGCTGACGCAAGGTTTTCTCGCGGTGACGCAGAATTGTTTGGTGGTGTCGCCAGATTTTCTGGCGGCTTGTAAAAAGCAAAAATCAATTAAAAAACAAAACATAAATTAAATTCAACAACAATGAAAACGAAAAAAACAAGGGCTCGTATCTCAACCAGCCCCAAAAAATTCGACCCGTTCATCAGCACCACTGATGACCATTTGTTAGCCATTGAGCCAACCACCGGAAATCCCTACTGGCAGTTCCTGGGGCTGAGCAGCGCCAACGCCACCGACTGGCATAACAAGCGTTTGTACTGGGATGCACCCAACACAGGATTGTTCGCCCTCTACAGCAACCCAGCCACCAGCACCAGTGTTATAAAAAAGAAAGTGGAAACATTCATTAAAAACTTCCGCACCTTTGCAAATCCTCTTTTGAATATCATCGCATCCAGCCCGAACGCAACGGGCGTGGAAGAAAAAATTTTCAACCTCGTGCTGAATGCCAACCGCGCAAAACCCAGCCACACGCATACCAAAATTGAAGACCAGTGTTTCACCAAATGGGAAGGCGGAAACGGGGGAAACAAACGCGCGGCATCGCATAAAGAAGACGAGGCGAAAGGGCGCGCATCGGTTCCCGAAGGAGCAGACGGAGTGCAGTATGCCTACGTGATTATGGATGAAAACCCGAAAACAATTGCGCAGCGCACAGCTGCTGTTGTTTCCGCCAATGCAAAATCAACGGTTCCTGTTCCGCTTCCGCAGCCCGTTCCCCAGCATCCCGATGACGGCACCAGGCAGGAATTTTTTTCAGGCGCCACGCACGATTTTAAATTCGGTGCCGCTGCCGAAGGAAAATATTTATGCGTATGGAGCCGCTGGTTCAACTCCAAACACCCCGAACTGGCAGGCGACTGGAACGAAATGCAAACGGTGCTGATTGGATAAAATGCCGAGAACAGCAGGCGGCAAAAATCTGCCTGCTGTTTTCTTTTTGGTTAATTCGTCTCCGGCACTTTCAGTAGTTCATCTAATTTATAGGAGTGAGAATAATTTCCGTTCTGCGGTTTTTAGCATCACCTTTTTGTTTGCTTTCAGGCAACCATTTCAGGTATTTCATCGTCTTCACTCTTGAAGGGCATAGATTTAATCATTCTTCACCCTCGGATAATATAAAAATTCATGAAACAAAAATTATCTGCCAGCGGATTGATTCCGCGTTCAGCGGGATTCCTCTTTACACTATGCTTTTCCATTTGTGCATTTGCGCAAAATCAAAAAGCGCAAGACACATCGGAGGAAAAAATAACCCGCCAGAAAATGAAAGAAGAAGGTTTGCCTTTTCCTGTGATTGATAAATTAATTCAGCAGAACAAAGAACTTGAAGCGGTCGGAAGAAAAGTTAACTGGATAAGCATGAAACAAAATCCTTCCGCGAATTCCTCCTGTAGCGGAATGGGAGTTGAAAACGGTTGGGGTGTATGGCAATGGCAAATGGGAACCAACAGCGGAGGAAACCCTCCTGTGTTTACGAATCCGCCTGCTCTTAATCCCGCAGCACCCAACTTCAGCATTACTTCCGGACCCGGTATTGACCCCAATACCCCAGGCAGCCCAAGCAGTCCTTCCATCCCCTATGTATGCCCCGGTTTTGGAAATCATTCCATACAAATAGGAGCAACCTGTGCAGGAGACGGTGTTGTGGAACGGCTTACTTATCCGCTAACTGTTACTGTTCAAGACACAAATTTTACTTATGCTTATGCCCTCGTGATAGAGGATGCCGGGCATCTTCCCAATGAGCAGCCCTTTGCCGGTATTTGTATTTATGATACAACCGGAAATCCTGTTCCTTGCGGATGTTTTACATATACTCCCGGAACATCGCTTCCCGGTCTTTACTCGGTGAATGGAAACGGTTGCGCCCCAAGCAGTATTGGCGAGTATAAACCATGGACAACTGTAGGAGTAAATCTTGCAGCGTATATAGGGCAAACAGTAACCGTTGTCATCATCAATGCCGACTGCATTTATGGCAGTCATTTTGCCTATTCCTATTGGGATTTTTTATGTAGTTCTTCTGTACCATTTCAGCCGCAATTTTGCAGCGGGCAGCAAATAACTTTATGCGCCCCTACTGACCCCAATATCAGTTATGCATATCAATGGTATTTAAACGGAAGCGCCATTCCTCCTCCTGCCGGAACACAAACATGTATTACTCCTTCGCCAACACAAGGAGATACTTTTTGGGTTCATGTAATGCAGCCAAGCGTGTGCAATTTTTATTTACTATTCACGCCTACAGATACCTGCCTGAGTGCAGCAAATGAAATTTCAGAAAATGAAATAACTGTTTTTCCGAATCCTTCTTCGGGAAGTTTATTTATTGATTTCGGAAATAAAAATTCCGGCAAGGCAGAAATTTCTTTTAGCGATGTTATGGGAAGAATTGTTTACGCAACAACTGTTCCCGCAATCGGAAAACAAGCAATAGATGTTTCACATTCAAGCGGAATTTATTTTCTGAAATTAAAAACTGCCTACGGAATTGTGGCGAAGAAAATTGTGATTGAGAAATAATGCTGCAAACGTTTTTTATTTCGGTTTTAATTCGTCTCCAGCACTTTCAGCAGTTCATCTAATTTAGGAGTGAGAATGATTTCCGTTCTGCGGTTTTTGGCGCGGGCTTCTTTTGTTTTTGAATCATCGAGCGGAAAATATTCTCCCCTGCCCGCTGCGGTTAAGCGCTTGGGGTCAACTGAACTGTTGGAAGTAATTATTTTCACTACGGAAGTGGCGCGCACCGCGCTCAAATCCCAGTTGTCTTTCACATCGCCCATGCCTTTCATGGGCACATCATCGGTATGCCCTTCCACCATTACGTTTATATCGGAATTTGTTTCGAGCACCTTCGCCAGTTTTTTCAGCACCTCCTGCCCTTTGGGTTCTACCGCCCATTTGCCGGTGGCAAAGAGCAAACTTTCTTCCATGGATACATATACTTTCCCGTTCTTCTGCGTAATGGTCAAGCCCTTTCCTTCAAAGCCCGTGAGCGCATCGGAGATTTTTTTCTTCAGCGCATTCACCGCTTCGTCTTTCTGCTTGAGAATATCTTCGAGTTCTTTCACGCGCTGCTCGCGCTGCTTGAGTTGGTCGGTGAGCGCGTCCAAGTCCTTTTTCTTCTGATCAAGTTGGGTTTGCAGTTGCTTGAGGTCGTCTTCTTTGCGCTGCAACTGCTCCTGCGTGGAGGATAACTGCCCGCTCAGTTTCTGACTTTCGGAATTGCTTCCGGAAAGCAGCCGGTTGTATTTATCAAGAAGTTTCTCATTCAAATCATTTAACTTATCGTATTTCGAAACAAGGTTTCTGTAATTGGTGCCGGTGATGGAAGTGTCTTTCTGCAATCCTGCCAATTGTTTTTCTTCTTCCGCCATTTTATTTTTCAGTTCCGAAAGTTCGGTTTCCATTTTCTGCGAAGATGATTTGCAGTTCGCTAAATCTTTTTCGCAGTTCTCGCGCTTGGTTTTTTCATCAAGGAATTTGCTTTGCGGAACGCAGGCGAAAAAGCCGGTAAGCAGCAAGCAGTAAGCAGCGGGCAGTAACAGGCGGGTGAAATGTTTTTTCATGATGTAAAAGTTTTACGGAAGGTGGGAAGTCGGAAAAATTGTACCGAAGGAACTCCTTCGGAGGAAGCGGGCTGTTTCCCATTCTTCCATTCTTCCATTCTTCCACTCATCCAATCTGAAAGCAATAGTAGGGCTTTTTTCATAGGTGAAATTTCAGCAATATGCTCAATTATTAACATATTCCTGCTAATAATTCAGCGCGCATGAAACATTTGGCATAGTTTTTCGTTTCATATTTAGAACGAGATATAGAATAATTGAATTTCGGCTGTGTAACTTTAAACTTTTTTGTTATGACAGAACTCAGTAAAAACTGGCTTACCGAAAAGCACATTGACTTTGAATACAAGAAATACCTGCTGCTTGCTTATTTGCAGGATGTGAAAAAAAAATTTGACGCCACCAAACTTTATCCCTGGCTGGCGGAAATCATTCAGCATTATAAGGAAGCGCTCGCAGTAAAAGAGAATAAGCAAAACCTTCAGAAGAATTTCCCGCAGAAAATATCCGGAATAAATTCAGGCGGGCTCACGTTCGAAAATCTTTTAAGCGATGACGAACTGCTCCATGAGATTGAACAGATTGTTGAGTTCGCCATTCCGCAGTTTGAAACGCGCGTGGAAGAAGGCAAATCCATTTACGATATTGTGGAAGAGCATTTATCCATTCTGCCCGTTGGAATCATTCCGCTGAAAACCGAATGCGGCTACATTTTTCTGAAAGGCGGAAAAAGCGCGGAGACCAACGCGTATGAATATCAAATCACTTTCTGGGAAACGGCTTCGGAAAAATACAAAGCCATTCACACGCATTTTATAAGGGCATTTGAAAAAAATATTTCCTCTACGTTTCAATCCATGAAAAGCGATTTGATGCGCGGGAACAAACTTCTGCCGAACCCCGCGGCTTACGCAATTGAAAGCGAATTATCTCTTCCGCTCGAAGAAACTTTTTTACCCGTTGCCAAAAGAATGCTGGTGAGGTATCTCTCGCAGGAACCTAAGAAAGAGAGTTGAGTAAAAATCCTTCAAGGTTTTAAAAACCTTGAAGGATTAAGTTCAGGATTTTGGTTTACCTTCTTTTTCCGGCACAAAATAAACGCGCGATACATCGCGGTATTCCATGGCATTCACGTCAAAGTCCTTTACGTTAGTTTGCACAAGGCGGTAAATCTCATCGTAAAAAATCGGCATGATGGCGCCTTCGTCAATTCCCGTCTGGTCGGCTTGCAGGTAAAGTTGGAATCTTTTTTTATCATCCACCTCGCGCATGGCAGTGCTGAAAAGAGAATCGTACCTTGCATTTTTGAACCTCACCGAGTTCACATACGAGCGGTCGGAAAGGTTGGGCGGAATGTGCGGGCCATAAAGAAGCGTGAGAAAAGTTTCGGGGTCGGGATAATCTGCAATCCAGGCCGTGCGCCAGAACAGTGTCTGCCCGCTTTCAATTTTATCCAAACTCTGCGCGAAGGGAAGCGTTTCAATGTTCACATCAATGTTCAGGTTTTCTTTCAGCATGCTTTGAATCACCTGCGCGGTGAGCACGTTGCGGTCGCCTCCACCGTTGTTGATTTGCAAAATAAGTTTCGGAAAATTTTTCCCGTTGGGAAATCCTGCTTCGGCTAAAAGTTTTTTCGCTTTGTCGGGGTCATACGAATATCCTTTCAGCGATTTGAAATTATATCCCTGCGCTTCAAAAGCCGGAGCAGGCGGAACAATTCCGTAGTCGGCAGGAATGCCTTCGCCTTTCAACGTGTAGTCCACAATTTTTTTCCTGTCAATGGCATAATTGAAAGCAAGGCAAATGCGCTTGTCGTCAAACGGTTTTACGGGGTGCAGAAATCCATAGTAGAAAGTTGCCATGGCGGGGCTGATTTGAAGTTCGAAGGGCTTGTTCTCTTTTGCTTTTTCAAATTCGCCCAGCACATCCTGAAGGTTTTCGGTGGGAATGCGGTACATCATGTCAAGATTTCCTTTTCTGAATTCGAGAATCTCCTGCTTCTTTTCCTTCACGAAAGAAAACCGCACGGCATCCAAATACGGAAGTTGATTTCCATCGGCATCTTTCGCCCAGTAATCAGGATTCCTGTCGAGTATAACCGCTTCGCCTTCTTTCACGGTTTTCAGCATGAATGCACCGGTGCCCACGGCTTTTGTGCGCATACCGTCTTCGCCATATTTTTCCAGCGCTTCTTTCGGAAACAAATAACAGCCGGGCATGGAAAGAATATTCAGGAAGCCGGCAAACGAATTGTTGAGCGTGATTTCAACCGTGTAATCATCGGGTGTTTTCACTCCGCTCACTCCGCCTTCGAGCGGCTTTTTATCTTTTGTGGACTGGTAATATTCGTCTGCGCCTTTCACTCTTCCTCTGAAAGTAAGGTCGTACATTTGATTATGCGCGCTTGCCGTGCAGAGATTATCGAACGCCCATTTGAAATCTTTGGAAGTGGCGGCTCTTCCTTTTCCCCCGTCAAAACAATCGGCATCGTGAAACTTAACGCCCTTGCGAAGATGAAAAGTCCACACGGTTGCATCGGCATTTTTCGACCACGATTCCGCCAGCGCGGGAACAATGGATAAATCTTTTTGCGAGAGTTTAATCAGCCCTTCGTAAACCTGGTTGGCAATGCGGTGCGAAGTAACTTCGGTAATGTCGAGCGGATATAAATTGCGGAAGTCCTCCACTTCGTTCATGCGGAGAACGCCTCCGCCATATTTTCCTCCTTTGAGTTTGCGAAGACCGCCTTCGGTTTCCACGGGATTTCCGCAGGAAGAAATGATTGCGCCAAGAATAAATAAGTAGAAAATTTTTTTCATATTCATAAGGATTGAGAGTGCCCAAAACAGGCAGGTGCAAATATAAAATTTAATTTATACATCAAAGGAGGTTATCAACTGCAATTCGACCGGTTAAAAATCAATTTCCAGCACAATAGGACAGTGGTCCGAATGTTTTGCTTCGGGCAGAATAAGCGCGCGCTTTAATTTTTTCTCCAGCGATAAACTGATGAGTTGGTAGTCAATCCGCCAGCCGAGGTTTCGCGCGCGTGCGCCAAAACGAAAACTCCACCAGGTATAGTTATGCGGCTCTTTATTAAAATGGCGGAACGAATCAATGAATCCGCTCTGCATAAACTTGTCAATCCATTCTCTTTCCTCAGGAAGAAAGCCGGTTGTGTTTGCATTGGAAACAGGGTTGTGAATATCAATCGGCTTGTGGCAAATATTAAAATCACCGCAGAGAATAAGATTTGGTCTTTTCTTTTTTAAATCATTAATGTATTCCTGAAAGTCATCGAGGAATTCATACTTGAAATCCTGCCGCACATCGCCCATGGTTCCCGAAGGAAAATAAACGCTCATCACCGACACCTCTCCGAAATCCGCACGAAGAACTCTTCCTTCCTCATCATACTTTTTTATTCCGCAGCCATATTCCACACGGTCGGGTTTTCGTTTGGAAAAAATTGCAACTCCGCTGTATCCTTTCTTTTGCGCGGGGTACCAGTAAGAATGTTCGTGAAGTTTATCATGAATTTCTTTATCGAGTTGCTCCGGGTGCGCTTTGATTTCCTGCAGGCAGACAATATCTGCGTGGGCGCTCTTGAGCCAATCCAAAAATCCTTTTCGCACCGCAGCGCGAATGCCGTTTACATTATAAGAAATAATTTTTGTCATAGGGAAAACAAATATAACAATTGGTCGTTTGTATTCATTGAATTCCGATTTTTGCTCAATCCTACGAATTACGAATGAAGACGAATTACGAATTACGAATTGCTTTTGCTTTTTTATTGTCTATTGTTTTTTGTTTACTGTCTATTACTTCTTTTTCCCAATCAAATTTGCGCATAAAAATAATTTCTCTTTCCAAAGACACAACGCAACTTGATTCGCTCAGTATAATTCCCGGAACTGTTTCACTGAAAGATTCCAACGGGGCAATCATTGATTCTTCTAAATATAAAATTGACTACGTAAATGCTTTGCTGATTCGAAAAGGAAAGTTTTCAGATACAATAAATATTTCTTACAAAGTTTTTCCCTTTCTCTTCTCCAAAAAATTTCAGCACAAGGATATTAGTAAAATTCAGAACAATCAATTTGGCGAACCGTACATTTACTCCTATGATAAAAAAAATGATGTTGACTTTTTCAAAACGGAAGGGCTCACAAAAAGTGGAAGCATTTCGCGCGGGCTGTCGTTCGGAAATAATCAGGATGTAGTTCTGAATTCAAATCTCAATCTTCAGCTC
Source organism: Bacteroidota bacterium (assembly GCA_016195025.1). Classification (NCBI taxonomy): domain Bacteria; kingdom Pseudomonadati; phylum Bacteroidota; species Bacteroidota bacterium. The sequence continues at coordinate 106,081 of JACQAL010000016.1, forward strand.
GCAGGAAAACTCAGCGAGAACATTGACATTCTCATGGCTGCCACCGACCAGAATATTCCCATTCAGCCCGAGGGAAACACGCAGCAGTTGCAGGAGTTTGATAAAGTTTTTATTCAACTTGGCATAAAAGATTTACCCGCGAAAGGAAAAACCACTGTGACTGCCGGAGATTTCCAAATCGGTAAGCCGAAAGGATATTTTATGAACTTCAACAAAAAGTTGCAAGGATTAAGTTTCGAAACAAAATATTCTCCAACTCAATCCCTCCTAACTGTAAAAGCCAGCGCTGCCATTTCAAAAGGAAAGTTCGCAAGAAATATTTCTGCGGAAAGTTCGAATGGAAATACTTTCAACGGAACGAAGCAGGAAAGAAATCAGGGTCCGTATAAACTTCGCGGAGCGGAGAACGAACAATTCATTATTGTTCTCGCAGGAACGGAAAAAGTTTTTCTCGATGGAAGATTGCTCGAACGCGGGCAGGAAAATGATTACACGATTAATTACAACACTTCCGAAATTATTTTCACTCCGAAAAATTTAATTACGAAAGACAAACGCATTGTGGTGGAGTTTCAGTATTCGGATAAAAATTATGCGCGTTCGCTCATTCACGCGGGAACGGAATACGAAAGCAAAAAAGTGAGCGCGCGCATAAATATTTACAACGAGCAGGACAACAAAAACAAACCGCTTCAGCAGGAACTCACCGACCCGCAGAAAAAATTGCTCGCGGGCATTGGCGATAGTTTGCAATATGCAATCTGGCCTTCTGCCGACAGCATTGCGTTCAACGGAACGGAAGTTTTGTATCATAAGGAAGACACAACCATCGGCACGCATTTCTATCCCGGAATTTTTGTTTACTCCACCGACAGCACGAAAGCGCATTACCGTCTGAGTTTTTCCTTCGTGGGCGCGAACAAAGGAAATTATAATCTGAAACAATCGGCAGCGAATGGAAAAGTTTACGAATGGATTTTGCCCGATACAATTACGGGACAACTCAAAGGTTCTTACGAGCCGGAAATTCTTCTCATTGCACCAAAGCAAAAACAAATGATCACTGCCGGAGCGGATTTTCTCATCGGGAAAAATTCAAAACTTTCTCTCGAAGGCGCAGCGAGCAACAACAACATAAATACTTTTTCAAATCTTGATAAAGCAAATGACAAAGGGTTTGCGGGAAAAATGAATTGGGATATGGCTGTGCCGATTTTTCATTCTTCCGATTCAACTCGCAGCGATACTGCAAAGGGAAAATATTCGCGATGGAATTTACTGACGAATATAAATTATGAGTTCGTCCAGAAAACTTTTTCTCCTATAGAAAGATTCCGCTCGGTGGAGTTTGAGCGCGACTGGAATTTGAATAATCTCACAGCAAAAGATGACCAGCACATCATTGGCGGAAGCATTGGCGTTGCGAAAAAAGAAAATATCATTGCCTATGATTATAAATCTTTTTTGCAGGGAGATGTTTACAACGGAGCGAAACATTCCGCCCGCACAAATCTTGGCTACAAAGGTTTGCTCTTCACGTTCGATGGAAGTTATCTCGATTCGAAAAGTTTTGTCAACCGCACAAATTATCTGCGCAGCAAATCTTCCCTTTCGCAGAAAATAAAAAACTTCACCCTAGGAATCCGCGAACAGCAGGAACAAAATCTGATTAAGTCAAAAAATGTTGATTCACTTGTAGCAGGAACGTTGCAGTATTACGAGTGGGAACCGTTCGCGGAGTTTCGCGATTCATCGAATAACAAATACACAATTAACTATAAGCAGCGAACGGATTACGCTTTAAAAAACATTGGCGTTACAGGATTTCCTTCTTTGCAAAAAGCAACCTTCGCGGAAAATTACGGAGGAGGAATCGAGTTGTTCAGCAATCCGAATTCGCAATTCAGAATTACGGGGAGTTACCGCAAGCTCACCATTCTCGATACAAATATCACTTCGCAAAAGCCGGAGAACACGGTAGTGGGAAGAGCGGAATATAATTTTTCTCTGCTGAAAGGATTTTTTTCTTCGAACACGTTTTATGAAATCGGTTCCGGCCTAGAATTGAAGAAGGAATTTATTTTTCTCGAAGTCGCGCCCGGAAAAGGAATTTATGTTTGGAAAGATTACAATGGTGACGGAGTAAAACAACTCAACGAGTTTGAAATTTCTCCTTTCCCGAATGAAGCGAATTATATAAAAGTGTGGACACCCACCGATGATTACATCAGCGCGTTCACAAATCAGTTCAGCGAAGTTTTCACCGTGAAGCCCGCTGCAAAATGGTCGGATAAAAAAGGAGTACAAAAATTTATTTCCAGATTTTCTAATCAAACCGCTTACCGTACCGACCGGAAAACTACAAACAAAGATTTATCGGTTGCCTACAATCCTTTTCTCTCCGACACAAAAGACAATACGCTCATCACGCTGAATTCCTCTATGAGAAATACGGTTTACTTCAATCAAACCGCGCCTGTTTTCGGAATGGATTACACGGTGCAGGATGTGCGCAACAAAACACTTTTGGAAAATGATACTTCTTCGCGGCAGAATCTTTACAGCGAAACGCATTTGCGCTGGAATGTAAATCAGCAATGGACTTTTCAGAGTTCATACAAAGAAGGAACAAAAAAGAACAACTCAAAATTTTTTACCGCGCGCAACTACCGCATTTTCTACTATGAAACCGAACCGAAAATTTCTTTTCAGCCCAACGCTTCGTTCCGCGTAAGCGTGTCGTATAAATATTCCGAAAAGAAAAATACACTCGTGATTGGAACAAATCCGCAGGCGAAAACCACTGCGCAAAATTTCGGAAGCGAAATAAAATACAACGCGCTCAACAAAGGAAGTTTAACCGCGAAAGCAAATTTTATTCTCATTGCCTACAACGATGCCGAAAATACTCCGCTCGCTTTTGAAATGCTTGAAGGATTGAAGACCGGAAAAAATTATACGTGGAGCGTTGGCTATAGCCGAACACTTGCAAATAATATTCAGCTTACTCTATCTTACGATGGAAGGCAATCTCCGGGCGTAAAAACAATTCATACGGGAAATGCACAGGTGAGAGCGTTCTTTTAATAAGCGCGAACTTTTTTCCCCTGCATATAATTTATGAAGGAACGGTTGGCAACTTTATTTCCTCCGGGAGTGGGATAATCGCCTGTGAAATACCAATCGCCTTTGTGATTGGGGCAGGAAGCATGCAGCCCTTCGATGGACTGGTAAATGATTTGCACTTCGGCTTGCGTGCCGGCAGGCGTGAGCAGCTGCGTAATCTTATCTGAAATTTCCTGCGCGGTGAATGGTTTGTAAATTTCTTTCATCATATTTTTTATTTCAGCAAGCGGTTTTGAATTTTCAGCTATGGCTTTTTCTAAAACTTCATCGAGGAGATTGTCTTTGTATTTTTCTTTCAGCAACTCCACTACTGCTTTGAATGCCGCCAAGTCCCCGAGGCGCGCCATATCAATTCCATAGCAATCGGGAAAACGGATTTGCGGAGCGGAAGAAACTATTACAATTTTTTTCGGACCGAGCCGGTCAAAAATACGGATGATGCTTTGCTTCAAAGTTGTTCCGCGCACTATGGAATCATCCAGCACAACCAAATTGTCAATTCCTTTTCGAATCACTCCATAAGTTGTATCGTATACGTGCGCCACCATGTCATCGCGGTGAGAATCGGCAGTGATGAATGTGCGGAGTTTCGCGTCCTTGATTGCAATTTTCTCCACGCGCGGGCGGAACGAAACAATATCTTTTATGCTTTTGCTTCCATTCTTCTTCGAAAAGTTTTTTTCGATTTCTTTTTCTTTCCATTCATCGAGGAAAGAATGAATGCCGTGCATCATTCCGATGAAAGCAACCTCAGCCGTATTCGGAATAAAAGAGAAAACAGTATTGCGCAAATCATTGTCAATTGCTTTCAGTACAGCGGGCACGAGTTCCTTGCCAAGATTTTTTCTTTCCTGATAAATATCCGCATCGCTGCCGCGCGAAAAATAAATTCGTTCGAAGGAACAGGATTTTTTCTCTTTCGGCTCCAGCACTTCCTGCTCGGAAATTTTTCCATTCTTCTTTATTATAAGTGCGTGTCCCGGTTTTATCTCTTTGATCTTTTCCAGCGGAACATTGAAAGTTGTTTGAATGGTCGGTCGTTCGGAAGTCACCACGGCAATTTCATCATCGCAATAATAAAACGCAGGACGGATTCCATTCGGGTCGCGGAGAACAAATGCGTCACCGTGACCGATTATGCCGGCCATCGCATAGCCGCCATCAAATTTTTTCGTAGCGTCTCTCAGAATTTTCGGAATGTCAATGTTCAGAATTATTTTCTCAGTGATTTCCGTATGGTTTAATCCTTCGCTATGGTATTTTTTAAATAGCAACTGATTTTCTTCATCGAGGAAATGTCCGATTTTTTCCATCACGGTAACCGTGTCGGCTTTTTCTTTCGGATGCTGCCCGAGCGAAACCAACTGCTGAAATAATTCTTCTGTGTTGGTGAGATTAAAATTTCCTGCTACAACCAGATTGCGCGTCATCCAATTATTCTGGCGAAGAAAAGGATGGCAGTATTCAATTCCATTCTGCCCATACGTACTATAGCGCAAATGCCCGAGAAATAGTTCCCCTGTGAACGCAATATTTTTTTTCAGCCAATCAGCATCCGAAAGTTTTTCCGGTTTGTTTTTTTCCAAATCAATGAAGCGGGAATTTATCTTCTGAAAAATTTCATCGAGCGCGTTGTGCGAAGTGGAGCGGTAGCGCGAAATATATTTTGTTCCCGGCTCGACATCCAATTTCAAATTCACAACGCCCGCGCCATCCTGCCCGCGGTTGCGCTGCTTTTCCATCAGCAAATAAAGTTTGCTGAGGCCGTAGAGTGCCGTGCCGTATTTGTCGTGGTAATACGAGAGTGGTTTGAGAAGGCGGAGGAGCACGATGCCGCACTCGTGCTTGATGGGTTCGCTCATAAGCAGAACGAAGATACGAAATTTTAAGTTAAACTCCTTTTATCCTTTCAACAAGTTTTGAGAAACCCATAAAGCGAGAAGTCCCCCACGAACTGCGTTTGACTTCAATTCCATAGGGAGCGGAAGGATTTTTTTTCAGCGCGAAAGAGAAAACAAAATTTTTCCGGTCAGCATTACAGGAAAATTCTCCGGAGAAAGCAAAACGCAAATCGTTGAAGCGAAGTTCATCATCGCAGCGCGTAAAGCAATAATAGCCGCGTGAAAAGCGGATGAGTTTTTGCACGGCTTCATTCGGAAGTAAATCTCCCGCAAGCGAATCGTTTCTCGGAATGAAAGAAAACTCTACGTCTTTTGTTTTGTCGAAGTGGGAATAAAATCCGAACCAATATCCGTTTGTGTCTTTTGCGAAAACATCCCATAAAATATTATTCAGCGGAGTGGGAGAAGAATAAAGTTCGGTGAAGTTATGATTTTGTTTTCGCAATGAATCAGAAAAAATTTTTTCTACATAAAGTTTATTGCTGATGGAAAACAAAAGATAAATTGTGCTGAGATATAATCCGAACTTCGCCCAGAATTTTCTTTTCAAAGAATCTTTTTTCAGAATGAGAATAGCAATAAATCCAATCAGCAGCGGAAGCGTGTAAAGCGGTTCCACTATGAAAAGAGAAGTGAACTGCGCGCGGTAATGGCTGAACGGCTCGAAGATTCCTGTTCCGTAAAGCGTGCAGGAATCAAGAAGAGGATGGGCGATGAGTGCGATGAGAAAAAATAAAGTCCACTCGCGAAATTCAGGCCTTTCAGGTTTTGAAAACCTGCAAGATCTTGAAAAAATCCATCCGAGAATTGGCGCGAGAAGAATCGCAAATAAAAATGAATGTGTAATTCCCCTATGAATAAACAGCGCATCCTCCGGATTAAAAAGCGGAGTGAAGAAAACATCTATATCGGGAAGATTGTTGGCAAGTGCGCCCCAGAGCATTGCCTTCTTGCCAATTTTTTTTCCGAGCATTGCTTCGCCTATGCAGGCGCCAAGAACCGTATGTGAGAGCGTATCCATCGGGCAAAGTTCGTAATTTCGCCAGTAGAATTTATGGAAATGAAAAAATACTTTTGGGGAATTCTGATAACGCTCGTTGCCGGGTTAATAGTTTGGTATTTTAAAACCATTTTTATTTATATTATCATAGCGGGAATTCTTTCTCTTATCGGGCAACCCATAGACAGATTCTATACGAAACATCTTCGTTTCGGAAAATTCAAACTCTCTCCTACGCTCAGCGCAGCGCTGGCATTTCTCACGTTGTTTCTTGTTTTTTTTCTGCTCGCTATATTTTTTATTCCGCTTATAGCGGAAGAAACAAAAATAATTTCTTCATTGGATAGAGACACTATCCTTTTATCGCTTCAGAAACCGATTGACGGAATTGAGCGGGCGCTGAAAAGTTTTAACATAGATGCTGAAGGAATAAATCTACAGGCATATATTCAGGAAAAATTAATTCCCCTTCTCAGCGTGACGAATCTTTCTTTGTTTGTAAACCAACTGATTGGAACACTTGGAGATTTTTTCATAGCTGTTTTTGCCATTTCCTTTTTAACTTTTTTCTTTTTGCGCGATGAAGAATTAATTATTCCCACCTTGTTTTCACTTGTTCCTTCAAGTTATTCTGAAAAAGTAAAAAGGGTTTGGCATGATTCGGAAAGTTTATTGAAAAGATATTTCATCGGAGTTCTTCTCGAAGTTTTGCTCGTCATCACTTTTCTTTCCATCGGGCTATGGGCTTGCGGAATACGCCATGCAATGCTGATTGCACTCTTTGCGGGACTAATGAATGTGATTCCGTATGTTGGTCCGCTCATCGGCTGTGCGTTTGCATTGTTCATCGGACTTACGACAAATCCCGATATGAGTATGCTTTCTGTGATTGTAAAAATTCTGATTGTGTTTCCGGCCGTAAATCTTTCCGATGCTTTTTTTCTTCAGCCGTTAATTTATTCCAGTTCGGTGAAAGCGCATCCGGTGGAAATTTTCCTCGTAATTCTTGTAGGCGCTGCCATCGGGGGAATTGGCGGAATGATTCTGGCAGTTCCTTCCTATACAATCCTGCGTGTGTTTGCAAAAGAATTTTTAGCAAAGAAAAAAATTCAGTAACGCCACAAGTTCCTGCTCAAAAACAAAAAATTAATTTTTCTTGAAGTATTTCATGAGTATTTGCCTTTTCGGCAACATAATTGCCATGCAACAACTATTTTATACCATTCATCGAAAAAATTTAACGAAGAAATTATGGAAATCATTTTGAAATAAAATTTTTAAGCCGTATCTTTAAAGAAGAAAAAATTAAATTATATGAAAACGATATTGGTTCCAACCGATTTTTCCGAATGTGCGCTGTATGCATTGAATTATGCATGCTACCTTGCTGAAAAAACAAATTCAAGAATTATTCTTCTTCACGTGTTGAATGTTTTTCAAATTGATTCGCCTGTACGTGAGGGGGAATTATGGATGAAACGACAACAGACGGCAGAAAGATTAACAGAAGAAGTTCCGCTAATGCTGGAGCTTTTAAGATCGGTGAGAAGAAAAATGAATGCCTTGATGAATTTACCGCAATGCAAAAAAATTTCCATGATGGATTCCATTGAAACAGGAAATATTGGCACGCGTGTAAATGCTTCGGCAAAAAAAAATAATGCCGATATGATTGTGATGGGTACGCATGGCACCAGCGGCTTGAATGAGATTTTTCTTGGCAGTAATGCCGAGCATGTGGTGCGCGATGTAGAAATTCCGGTGCTCTCCGTAAAAGAAGGACATGTGAAGCCGGAAATAAAAACAATTGTGTTTGCCACGGACTTTTCAGAAGAAACAAATTTGATTTTCCCTTCTATAAAAAACTTTGCTGAAATTTTTAATGCGGAAGTTCACTTGGTGAAAATATCTTCTGCGCCCAATTCGGCAAAGCGAGGTGAAATGAAAAAAATGCTCAGTAAATTTGTATCCGGCAATGAAAAAAATATTTCAACTCATTTTTATTATCACCAGATAAAAGAAGCGGGCATACGATATTTTGCGGATGCAGTAAATGCCGATTTGATTACACTCGGCACGCACGGAAGGCATGGGCTTGCCCTGTTTTTCAGAGGAAGTGTTGCCGAAGATGTGGTAAATCATTCTCCTCTGCCGGTGCTTACAATAAATTTTCACAAGAAGCAACTGAAAAAAATGCAATCGGGCAAAAAAATTAATGCCGAGGAAACGCTGGAAGAAACTAAAATTTCAGAAACACTTTTTTCAGGACACATTCCTGCTTTATAAAGATGGAATCAATACCTGTAATAATCCGGCTTGAACGGGCCTTCCTTTTTCACGCCAATATATTTTGCCTGCACATCGCTGAGTGTGTCTAACTCCACACCGATTTTTTTCAGGTGAAGTCGGGCCACTTTTTCGTCAAGCGCTTTGGGCAAAGTATAAACTTTGTTTTCGTATTTGGAAGAATTTGTCCAGAGTTCTAATTGCGCCAGCGTTTGATTCGTGAACGAATTACTCATTACAAAACTCGGATGACCCATTGCGCAGCCGAGATTTACTAATCGGCCTTCAGCAAGAACAATAATATCTTTTCCGTCAATTGTATATTTATCCACCTGCGGTTTAATTTCAACTTTTGTCTTTCCGTAATTTTTATTCAGCCACGCCATGTCAATCTCATTATCAAAGTGACCGATGTTGCACACAACCGTATTGTGCTTCATGGATTTGAAATGTCTTTCTGAAATGATATTATAATTTCCTGTTGCGGTTACAACAATGTCGGCTTCCTTCACAGCGTCATCCATTTTTTTCACTTCGTATCCTTCCATCGCGGCTTGCAGTGCGCAGATAGGATCAATCTCTGTAACAATCACGCGCACTTTTGTTTCCTTCAAAGATTCTGCAGAACCTTTTCCAACATCACCGAATCCTGCAACCACTGCTACTTTTCCTGCGAGCATTAAATCAGTTGCTCTGCGAATAGCATCCACTAAAGATTCGCGGCAGCCGTACTTGTTATCGAACTTTGACTTAGTAACTGAATCATTCACATTGATGGCGGGAATAGGAAGCGTTCCTTTTTCCATGCGCTCATACAAACGGTGAACGCCTGTTGTGGTTTCCTCAGATAATCCTTTCACTCCTTTGATGAGTTCAGGATATTTATCAAAAACCATATTTGTCAGATCGCCACCGTCATCCAGAATCATGTTGAGCGGTTTTCTCCCTTCTCCAAAAAATAAAGTTTGCTCAATGCACCAGTCGAATTCTTCCGCGTTCATTCCTTTCCATGCATACACAGAAATTCCTGCAGCGGCAATCGCAGCAGCAGCGTGATCTTGCGTAGAAAAAATATTGCAGGAACTCCAGGTAACTTCCGCACCCAATTCTTTCAGCGTTTCAATCAGCACCGCGGTTTGAATCGTCATGTGTAAACATCCCGCGATGCGCGCGCCTTTCAAGGGTTTTTGTTTTCCATACTCTTCGCGGAGCGCCATCAACCCGGGCATTTCAACTTCCGCCAATTGAATTTCTTTTCTTCCCCATGCTGCGAGGGAAATATCTTTCACTTTATGCTTGATGAATTTTTCCACGATAGTTTTCATTGAGATTTGTTTTTAATATTTCCTGGTAACGAATTTACGAATCTTGTTACAAATTTTACGAATCACTTTTTTAGAACGGAAGGTCATCATTCGCAGAAGGAGTCAGAATATCTTCGGAAGATTGCGATGAAGAATCTGCACTTCCTCCTTCAGATTTTTTTGCCGAGCCGAGGAATTCAAACTCGCGCACATTAATTTTTAAATTACCTACTGCTTTTCCTTCCTTATTAATGTAGGCATCGGCATCGGGCGAACCTTCTACAAAAACTTTTGTTCCTTTAGTGATGTATTGTGCGATTGTTGTAACCTCTCTCCACATGGCGCAGCGTACGTAAGTAGTGCGCTCCTGTTTTTGTCCGTTGCGGTCTTTGAAGCGCTCGTTCACCGCCACATCAAAGTTGATGACGCTGCGTCCGCCTTCGAATGCGCGAACCTCTGCATCTTTAGTTACATTGCCGATGATTTGAATTTTTTTCATGTTGTAAAATTTAGGAGGCGAAGATAATAAAATCAGAAAATCATTTAACAATACTGCTCAAAAGCCATTTTCAAATTTTCTGCAATCATGTCAGCGCTTCTTCCTTCGATGTGATGGCGCTCGATGAAGTGAACGAGTTTTCCATCCTTAAAAAGTGCAATAGATGGTGACGATGGCGGATAGGGCAAAAAATATTTTCGCGCCCGCGCGGTGGCTTCGGTATCAACGCCCGCGAAAACGGTGGTGAGTTTATCCGGTTTTTTATTTCCGTGAATGGCAAGTTTCACTCCGGGGCGCGCAGCACCTGCGGCACATCCGCATACGGAGTTTACCATGATTAATACAGTTCCTTTTGAACTAACGGCTTTATCAACTGCGTCAGGAGTTGTTAAATCTTCAAAGCCAACGTTCGTGAGTTCGGCTTTCATTGGTTTTGTGATTGCTTCGGGATACATATTTTAATTTAAGTTACTGGTTAAAAGTTTAGTTAAAGTTAGAAAAAAATCTTGATAAGTACTCTTTTAATATTAAATTTACACCTATGAAAATCTGTAGAAAGATTTATTTTGTTATACATTTTTTATTTTTCTTTTCTTTAAGCGAGGCACAAACCACAATAATTCTTCAGGAAAATTTTACAAACTATCTTGGCACATCCGCCACCGTTCCCGCAGGATGGAATTTTTCCTACAACGGAAATTATACTTCCTCCACTTTTTCAGGAAACAGCGGACCAAACTCATACAAGTTCGGAGCGACCGCAGCAAGAATCATCACGCCAAAATTTTCAAATGCCGATTCGGTTTTGTTCTGGCTGAAAGGTTCGGCAACCGACACGCTGAGTTTTCTTACGGTGGAAGAAACTTCCGACAGCATTTCGTGGAGTAGCATTTCAAAAATAATTCCGATTCCAACCACCGGAACAACTTTTCGTTTGCCGGTAAAAAATTCTTCCATTGAACTTCGTTTCACCTATACAAAATCGGCAGGCAATCTTGCGTTTGATGATTTTGCTTTGCTTCGTGACAGCACGCTTGCTTCCGGTGGATGGATAAAAGTTTATTTCAATCACCCGGTGAATACTTCTGTTTCCACAGGAGCAAATGCGATTTACTTAAATCAAACCATTGACGATACGCTTGTGCGATATATTGACAGCGCGAAATATTCTATTGATGTTGCCGTTTATAATTATTCCCAATCTCCAAGCATTGCAAATATTTCTGGTGCGATAAATAATGCGTATAGCCGCGGAGTAAAAATACGTTGGATATACGATGGCTCTTCGACCAACAGCGGGCTGGCTCAGTTGAATGCAAATATTAAAACTCTTGCAAGTCCCACTTCGGGAAATTACGGCATCATGCATGATAAGTTTATGGTAGTTGATGTAAACTCCCCGAATCAGAAAGATGCAATTGTGTGGACGGCTTCGAGCAACTGGAACTACCAGCAGTTTTACAACGATGTGAATAATTATGTCATCATTCAGGATAAAAATATTGCGAATGCTTACACAACCGAGTTCAATGAAATGTGGGGAGGAACCGCGCTTGCTCCCGATACAATACTTTCAAAGTTTGGTCCGTACAAAACAAATAATACGTTTCATGTTTTTTATGTTGGCGGAAAAAAAGTGGAAGTATATTTCCGTCCGACCGACAGTGCAGCTTCGCATCTTCTTTCTTCCATCAAAAGCGCAGACAATGATTTGTATTTTGGAATTTATGCTTTCAATTACAACACCACTGCCGATTCCATTAAGAGCAGAATTCAAAAAGGAATTTACACAGCGGGAATCATGGATGCGTGGAGCCAAACTTACTCCCCATACACAACACTTCAGCCCATGATGGGAAGCAATCTGAAAATTTTTTCGAACACGCCCACGTTGTATCACAATAAATTTTTAATTGCAGACCCGTGCAATTCTCTTTCTGACCCGCTGGTTGTGACCGGAACTTATAACTGGACAAATTCTGCGGAAACAAAAAATGACGAGAACATGTTAATTATTCACGATGATTCCATTGCGAATATGTTTTACCAATCGTTCTACCAGAACTTTTTAGATTTGGGCGGAACGCTTTCTGCTTGCACGCCAACGGGCATCAATGAAATTTCAGAAGATGAAATAAAAAATTTTCCTAATCCATCCGAAGGAAAGTTCCAAGTCTCAATCCTCAAGTCTCAAGTCTCAAGTTTGGAAATCTATAATGTAATGGGAGAAAAAATTTATTCTTTGTCCCCCTCCGGAGGGGGTGCAGGGGGAGGACTTACAATTGATTTGTCTTCTCAGCCAAACGGAATTTATTTCCTGCAAACAAATTCCGGTGGAAAACATTTCACAAGCAAAATAATTATCCAGCATTAGGAAATTATCTTTGCTAAAATGATTCTTAATTATATTTGGGTTGCCTTTTTTCTGATTGCTTTCGTTGTCGGACTTATCAAACTTATTTTCTTTGGCGATACCGAAGTATTCGGAAAAATTGTGGACGGAACTTTTTCTTCCGCAAGAACTGCTTTTGAAGTTTCACTCGGACTAACAGGCGCACTCACATTGTGGATGGGACTGATGAAAATCGGAGAACAAGCAGGCGCGATAAATTTTCTTTCGCGAATTATCGGTCCGTTCTTCAGAAGATTGTTTCCTGAAATTCCCAAAGACCATCCGGCATTCGGACAAATTATTTTAAATTTTTCTGCGAACATGCTCGGGCTGGGCAACGCTGCCACACCGCTCGGATTAAAAGCCATGCAGAGCATGCAGGAACTGAATCCCGAAAAAGAAACGGCAAGCAATTCTCAAATTATGTTTTTGGTGTTGAACACTGCCGGCTTCACGCTGATTCCCGTAAGCATTATGGCGATACGCGCGCAGCAAAAAGCAGTTGACCCCACCGATGTTTTTGTTCCGATACTGATTTGTTCTTACTGCGCAACGCTGATTGGAATCATTGCCGTTTCGCTCTGGCAAAAAATTTTAGATGGAGTAATGCTACTATGGCTTACCATTGTCACAGCCATCATGGCTGGTGTGGTTTATTTTTTTTACTCGCTTCCTCCGGCAGAAAAAACATTGTTCTCGGGCGTGAGCGGAAACATTATTTTGTTCTCCATTGTAGTGGCGTTCATTGGCGCGGGGGCGTACAAAAAAATAAATGTGTTCAGCGCGTTCATTGAAGGCGCGAAGGATGGATTTTCCACCGTGATAAAAATTATTCCTTACCTAGTTGCCATGCTCGTGGGCATTTCGGTTTTCCGCGCCTGCGGTGCGATGGATTATCTCATCAGCGGAATCTCCCACGCCATTGCTTATTGCGGATTGAATACCGATTTCACTCCCTCGCTCCCCATTGCATTTATGAAACCGCTGAGCGGTGGCGGCACACAGGGATTAACCGTTGACGCCATAAAAACTTACGGAGTGGATTCTTTTGTAGGAAAACTTTCTTCCATCATGTACGCCTCGGCAGATACTACCTTTTACATTATTGCGCTTTACTTTGGCTCAGTGGGAATTAAAAAAACACGTTACGCAGTTGCGGGCGGTTTGATTGCAGATTTTGCAGGAGTGATTGCTGCGATTTTAGTGGCGTATTTATTTTGGAAAGGAAAATAGTTCGTTTTAAAATCTTCAATTACATGAAGCAAGTATATAAAATAACATACCCAACTGGAAAAATTTACATTGGGAAAGACAGTATTGGAAGTCACAGATATTTTGGAAGCCCGGATATGGATTTTATTAATAAAGATTTTGAGAACCTTTCCAAAGAAATAAAACTTGATTACTCTATAAGAAAACAAATACTCTGGGAGTCTGAAACCGCAAGCGAGAAAGAATTATCTGAAAAAGAAGTTGAATTTATTAAACTAAATAATTCGAATGATCCCAAAATTGGCTACAATCAATGGCCAAAATTCAAAGGTTCGAATAAATAATCCCCAGGAGGCGCGAAGTTGTATTTGATATTCGCGCGAAGTATAGAAGCGCTTTCCTGAAATTAAATTACCACCCCTGCCCCTCCTTGCCTCACCCCCAACCCCTCTCCTGAAGGAGAGGGGAGAGATTGTGTGAGGATTCTTTTACCCCGACATAAATGTCGGGGCTATTAATATGAAACCCCTGCGGGGTTTTTCTTTTCTCCGTAGGAGAAAAATGTTAGTAGCCCCGTGCTTCAGCGCGGGGTGAAATAAAAACCCACACGTCATTCGGCTGTTTGCGTGAGGGATTGCAGCGGAAATCTTTTTTGTTTCAAAAAAATTGTAGCGTAAAGCCCGACCGCGCGTTTCGCGCGGGCACGCCCAAGAAAATCCCCCGCCACTTCGTGTGCGCCCCCTTTGCAAGGGGGAATTTTATTTATGCTTCTTCAAATAAATTTTCTGTCCTGCGGTGGGTTCTTGTCCGTCCGTCATGTGATTGAGTTTGTAGAGGCGGGCAGTTTTAACTCCGTATAACTGGGAAATGTAATACATGGTTTCGCCAAAGCGTGCTGTGTGAAATTCTTCTTTGTGCGAATGCCTGCGCTTGGGCTGCAGGTACACCACGTTGCCCACTTCGAGGCAGGTTTGCTTTCCGGTTTCGTTATAGTTGTGCAATTGCCAGAGGCGCATGTCGAGGTCGTACGCAATTTTGTAATACGTGTCGCCATCTTCCACCACAATATATTTTATGCCGTTGTTCATGAAAAGTTTTCGCGATGCAGAAATTTTTGAAGTGGTGGGTTTTATTATTTGCGCTTCTTCTTTTTTCTTTGCGTGTTTGTCAATTGCCATTTCCTGCATGCGGTCGTATTGATACAGTTTTAAATCATCTATGAGTTTTATCAAACGGTCGGCATAGCTTGGATCGGTGGCGTAGCCGGCTTCGTGCAACCCTTCTGCCCATCCTTTGTAATCTGTTTTCCGCAGCTCGAACAAAAAAGCATAGCGCCCTTTTGATTTCAGAAAACTGGAATGGTCATCGAAAGATCCTTCCACTTCTTTGTATTTGCGGAAGCATTCATCTTTTTTATCGTCATCCTGAATATAGGTTTCGCCTTTCCAATCATCGCCATGGCATTTTATTCCGAAGTGATTATTGGCGTACATCGCGAGCGCGCTATTGCCGTTATCGGATTCTAAAAGTCCCTGCGCGAGCGTGATGCTGGCGGGAATTCCGTTCACGAGCATTTCTTTTATTGCAGCGTCTTTATATTTCTCTACATAATCTGCACGGGTCATTTTGTATTCTGCAGGCTGGGAGAAGCAAGTTAAAAGTGACAAGTTAAAAGTTAAAAGTAAAATGCAAAATGCAGAATGTCTCATATAACAAAAATAGTTTGGAAGAATGGAAAATCAGAGTGGCGATAAACTCATTATAAACACTGCGATGTTAACTCCCTTTAGAGTTGGGGCAACTTGCCTTGTAGTCCACCTGTGTGGATGGCGATAACGGTAGAATTCTTTGGAAAATAATTTTTCTTTATCAAATCATAAATGCCGAACATCATCTTGCCTGTGTAAACTTGTTCGAGCGGAATATTATTTTCTTTTTCAAAATCAGAAATGAATTTTAAAAGTTCGGGTGTGTGTTTTGCATAACCACCGAAGTGGTAGCTTGTATTGATTTCCCCCTTTGAAGGGGGTAAGGGGGATGTTAAAAGTTTTTCGATTTCATTTTTCAAAAACCCTCCATCTTTCAAAACCGAAAACCCAATTGCTTTCTGATCTTTTCTGAGAGAAGAAATGACTCCTGCTATTGTTCCGCCAGTTCCAATAGGGCAACAAACAAAATCAAAGGGAATGTTAACATGAGAAATAATTTCAGAACACCCTTTTACTGCGAGAGAATTTGTTCCGCCTTCGGGAAGAAGATAAAAGTTAGTAAGTGATGAGGTGATTGAGTGAATTAGTTCAGAAGAGTTTTTGTTTTTGTATTCTTCTCTAGAAACGAAAATTAATTTCATCCCACAATCTTCAGCAAACTTTAGAGTTTGGTTTTTCTCCCCTCCTTCGGAGGGGTTGGGGGAGGCCAATTCATCTCCGCGAATAATTCCGATTGTTTTAAATCCAAATTCTTTTCCTGCAGCAGCAGTTGCTGTAATGTGATTGGAATATGCTCCGCCAAAAGTGAGAAGCGTATCTTTCTTCTGTCTCTTCGCTTCTTCAAGATTGTATTTCAGTTTGTACCATTTGTTCCCGGAAATAGTTGGATGGATTTTATCCAGCCGAAGAATGAACAGGTTAATTCCTGATTTTTCTATAGCGGGATTTGAAATTTTCTGCAAAGGAATTTCCATTCTCTAAATTACCTAATTTTGTTTCGATGTCTGAAGAGAATTTTTCAAAACCAAATCTCGACCCCGAAGATTATTACATGAGCGAAGATGGCTATATCGTCTTCACGGAAAAATATCATCTTAAGCGCGGCATCTGCTGCATGAGTGGCTGCAAGCATTGTCCGTATGGCTTTAATAAGAAAACGGGGAAAGTTGAAGGGAAGAAAAAAAGTTAGACATTAGCGTAATGACCACAAAAGAATTTCAAAAAATAATTAAGCAGGGAATTCCCGATAAACTCCCAGGAGTTCAAACGTATGATGTAACGCTCAACCACGCTCCGAAACGAAAAGATATTTTATCGGCAGAAGAAAAAAAACTTGCAGTAAGAAACGCGCTGAGATACTTTCCAAATAAATTTCATTCTGTCCTTGCAAAAGAATTTGCAGAGGAGTTAAAAGAATACGGACGTATATATATGTATCGTTTTCGTCCGGATTATAAAATTTACGCGCGGCCGATTTCAGAATATCCGTTCAAGTCAAAGCAAGCGGGAGCAATCATGCACATGCTTTCGAATAATTTGGATTACGCAGTTGCGCAACATCCGCACGAACTAATTACGTATGGAGGAAACGGTGCGGTGTTTCAAAACTGGGCGCAGTACTTGCTCACGATGAAATATCTGGCAACGATGACGGATGAACAAACACTCGTAATGTACAGCGGACATCCGCTTGGATTATTTCCTTCGCACAAAGATGCGCCTCGCGTTGTTGTCACGAACGGAATGATGATTCCGAATTATTCGAAACAAGATGACTGGGAAAAATTTAATGCACTAGGCGTTACGCAATACGGACAGATGACTGCAGGTTCATTTATGTACATCGGTCCGCAGGGAATTGTGCACGGAACTACGATTACGATTCTAAATGCAGGAAGAAAAATTTCCAAAGGAGAAACTGATCTCGCAGGAAAAGTTTTTGTTTCCTCCGGTCTGGGCGGAATGAGTGGCGCTCAGCCGAAAGCAGCCGTAATTGCAGGAGCAATTGCTGTGATTGCCGAAGTAAATCCGAAAGCAACACACACTCGTCATTCGCAAGGATGGGTGGATGAAGTTTTTTCTGACTTGGATAAACTCATAGCTAGAATTGATGTTGCAAGAAATAATAAAGAAGCTGTGTCGCTCGCCTATCAAGGCAATATTGTTGACTTATGGGAAAAGTTCGCAGAGAAAAATATAAAAATAGAATTAGGTTCTGACCAGACATCTTTACATAATCCATATTCGGGAGGATATTATCCCGCAGGAATTTCTTTTGAAGACGGGAAAAAAATGATGACTGAAAATCCTGCGCAATTTAAAATTGAAGTTCAGAAAAGTTTAGTGCGGCAAGTAAATGCAATAAATAAACTTGTTTTGCGAGGAATGTATTTCTTCGATTACGGAAATGCTTTTCTTTTAGAAGCGGGAAGAGCAGGCGCTGATGTATTTAAATCCTCCCCCAATGGGGGAGGACAAGGAGGGGGCTTCAAATATCAGAGTTATGTTCAGGACATCATGGGACCAATGTGTTTTGATTTTGGATTCGGTCCGTTTCGTTGGGTTTGTACTTCTGCCGATCCGAAAGATTTAGAAACAACGGATAAGATTGCGATAAAAGTTTTAGAAACTATTTACAAAAAATCTCCTGAAGAAATCAAACAGCAACTCGCAGATAACATCCGATGGATACAGGAGGCGCAGAAAAATAAATTAGTGGTCGGTTCACAGGCAAGGATTTTATATGCCGATGCAGAAGGAAGAATAAAAATCGCCAAAGCATTCAACGATGCAATAAAGAAGAAAAAAATTTCGGCTCCTGTAGTTTTAGGAAGAGACCATCACGATGTTTCGGGAACCGATTCTCCTTTCCGCGAAACAGCAAATATTTATGACGGCTCGCAATTCACCGCTGACATGGCGGTACAGAATTTTGTTGGTGATTCTTTTCGCGGAGCAACCTGGGTTTCGCTTCACAACGGTGGAGGTGTGGGTTGGGGAGAAGTAATCAACGGTGGCTTCGGGATGGTGCTTGATGGAACTAAAGATTCTGAACGAAGATTGAAGTCGATGCTTTTCTGGGATGTGAACAACGGAATTGCCCGAAGAAGTTGGGCGAGAAACAAAGAAGCCATCTTCGCTATAGAAAGAGAAATGAAACGCAGCAAAAATCTGAAAGTTACTTTGCCGAATATTGTGGACGATTCTCTTCTGAATCCGCTCTTCTGATTTTTGTACTTTTACTTTCTTAATTTCTTCCCATGAAAAATCAAAAACCAAAAATTGCCATCCTTGGCGCAGGTAACATCGGATTGTCACTCGCGAAAGGATTGGTGCAGGCGGGCAAGTACAAAGCAAAAGAAATCACCATCACGCGCAGAAATAAATCTCACTTCGGAGAAATTTCTAAACTGGGATTTACGGTGAGCGATAAAAATCCTTCTGCTGTTGCAGCAAATGAATTAATTGTGATTTCGGTTTTACCTCAGCAGTTAAATAATCTGCTTGATGAAATAAAACCTGCAGTTGATCCGAAGAAACATGTTTTGGTTTCTGTTGTATCGGGCGTGACTTCGAAAGATTTCAGTTCACGATTAGGAAAACAAGTAGAAGTGATTCGCGCGATGCCGAATACAGCCATTGCCATTCAGCAATCCATGACTTGCATTGCTTCTTCCAGCGCTTCGAAAGAAAATATGTCTTTGGTAAAATCTATTTTTGATACGGTAGGAATCACTATAGAAATTCATGAAGAGTTGATGACATCAGCCACTGCTCTCAATGCTTGCGGCATTGCATTTTTCCTCAGAGCAATTCGTGCTGCATCACAAGGCGGAGTGGAAATTGGTTTTCACGCGGAAGACGCGTTGCGCATGGCGGCACAAACTGCGAAAGGCGCGGCTTCACTTCTTCTCGTCAACAATTCTCATCCTGAAAATGAAATTGACAAAGTAACTTCTCCGAAAGGCTGCACGATTGCCGGATTGAACGAAATGGAACATGCTGGATTTTCTTCCGCGCTCATAAAAGGAATCCGGGTTTCTCAGCAGAAAGCGGGGGCGTTGTATCCGAAAGATTAAGATGAATGTAATTGTCATTGGCGGAGGTGCTGCAGGATTTTTTGCAGCGCTCTCCTGCAAAAAACATCATCCGGATTTTTCCGTAACTATTCTTGAAAAGTCCGAAAAGCTTTTATCTAAAGTAAAAGTATCCGGTGGAGGAAGATGTAATGTTACCCACGCTTGTTTTGAAAATTCTCAACTCGCAAAATTTTATCCGCGAGGCGGAAAGCAATTGAAGAAATCTTTTTTCCAGTTCAGCACGAAAGATACCGTGGAATGGTTTGAAAGCCGTGGCGTGAAATTAAAAACGGAAGAAGACAATCGGATGTTTCCGGTTACAAATAATTCCCAAACAATTATTGATTGCTTAATGAACGAAGCAAACAAACTCGGAGTTAGAATTCAGAAAGGAATTTCAATTTCTACTATCAGAAAAAAAGAAAACGGATTTGATTTATTTACCGGAGAAAAAAATATTTATGCTGATAAAATAATTATTGCTTCAGGAGGAAGCCCAAAGTTGGAAGGATTCAATTGGCTGAAAGAACTCGGACATACAATCGTTCCTCCTGTTCCATCGCTCTTCACTTTCAACATGCCGAACGAAGAAATAAAAAAACTCATGGGCGTGGTAGCAAATCCTGTCTCAGTAAAAATAAAAGGAACAAAACTTTCAAGCGAAGGCGCGCTACTGATTACTCACTGGGGAATGAGCGGCCCGGCAATTTTAAAACTTTCTTCTTTCGGTGCGAGAAATTTGAATGCGATGAATTATAAATTCGAAGTGTTAATCAACTGGGTAAATAAAACAGAAAGTGACACAAGAAATTTTCTTAAACAAGAATTAAAAACAATCAGCAAACGACAAATCGGAAATAAAAATCCTTTCGGACTTCCAAACAGGCTGTGGCTTTTCTTCCTGGAGAAAAATGAAATTGATTCTGAAACTTCGTGGAACCAACTTGCGAAAAAAAATCTGAACAAACTTATTAATACTCTGGTGAACGATTCTTACAAAGCCGAAGGCAAAACAACTTTCAAGGAAGAATTTGTAACCTGCGGAGGAATTTCATTGGAGGAGATTTCGTTTGAAACCATGGAAAGCAAAGTTTGTCCGGGGATTTATTTTGCAGGAGAAGTTTTAGATGTGGATGCAATCACTGGCGGATTCAATTTCCAAAACGCATGGACAACTGGATTCATAGCAGGCAAATTAAAAAGCAATTCCTGAAAATGTATTATTCGTAGATTCGCAGCAATTCGCCTGCCTGCCGCAGGCAGGTTATTCGCACCTATGAAAAAAGCAGAAATACAAACCGCAAAAGGAAACATGAAAGTGGAATTCTTTCACGAAGATGCTCCAAACACAGTCGCAAATTTTATAAAGCTCGCTGAAAAAGGATATTACGATGGATTGAATTTTCATAGAGTAATTCCTGATTTCGTGATTCAGGGCGGCTGCCCGAAAGGAACAGGAAGCGGAGGTCCCGGTTATAAAATAAAATGTGAAACTAATGGCGGAAATCAGTATCATGACCGCGGAGTTCTGAGCATGGCACATGCCGGAAAAGATACAGGCGGTTCGCAATTTTTTATTTGTCATAGCCGAAATAATACTTCGCATCTCGACAGAGTTCATACTTGTTTTGGAAAAGTAACGGAAGGATTGGAAGTGATTGATAAAATAAAAGCAGGAGACAAGATCAATAAAATTGTAATCACAGAAAGCAAGTAGGCAGTGGCAGCAGCAGTTTGCAGCCAACAGCTAATAGCAATTTGTAATATTCGTAACAAGATTCGTTAATTAGTAACCAGAAAATCGAACTTCTAAATGAACTTAGAATTACTAAATAAAAATGCATTGATTTGCGGAAGCACGCAGGGAATCGGCAAAGCATCTGCAATTGAAATTTCAAAATTGGGGGCGAACGTTACACTTATTGCACGCGATGAAAATAAATTGAAGGAAGTTGTAAAAATACTCGACACCTCCAAAAAGCAAAAGCATAATTACATTGTTGCAGATTTTTCAAAACCCGATGAACTGAAAAAGAAAATCGAAGCGCACACGAAAAAAAATATTGTTCACATTCTTCTGAATAATACCGGAGGACCGGCAGGCGGACCTATCATAGATGCAAAGACGGAAGAATTCACTCAGGCATTTTCGAATCATCTTATCTGCAATCATATTTTGACGCAGGCGGTGATTGACGGAATGAAAAAAGAAAAATACGGACGCATCATAAATATTATTTCTACTTCGGTGAAACAACCGATAAAAGGATTGGGCGTTTCAAATACAATTCGCGCTGCGGTGGCAAACTGGTCAAAAACTTTAGCGATGGAACTCGGACAATTCGGAATCACAGTGAATAATATTTTACCTGGCGCCACGAATACCGAACGATTAAAATCCCTTCAGGAAATCCGCGCGAAGAAAGCCGGAATGAGTTTAACAGAAGAGCAAAATGATTGGCTGAAAGAAATTCCTATAGGAAGATTTGCTGACGCTTCTGAAATTGCAAACGCGGTTGCGTTCCTTGCGTCACCTGCAGCCTCTTACATAAATGGAATAAATCTTCCGGTGGATGGGGGAAGAACCAACTCTCTTTAAAATTTTCTTATGGCAGTAACTCCATCCACCATGATTTCGCTCGGGACAAAAGCTCCTGATTTTACTTTGCCCGATACAGCTTCGGGAATAAATATTTCCCTTCATTCACTTTCAGGAAGGGCAACGGTGATTATGTTCATCTGCAATCATTGCCCGTTTGTGAAGCACGTGAACAAAGAATTAGTGCAACTGGCAAATGATTACATCCCCAAAGGAATTTCTTTCATCGCAATTTCTTCCAACGATGTTGCAAATTATCCTGAAGATTCTCCGGAGAAAATGAAACAAGCTACGAAAGATTTAAAATATCCCTTTCCATATCTCTACGATGAATCGCAGAATGTAGCACGCGCATACGATGCTGCATGCACGCCTGATTTTTTTATTTACGATAAAGATTTGAAATTAGTTTATCGGGGGCAATTGGATGATTCTCGCCCTTCAAACGGAATTCCGGTTACAGGAAAAGATATTCGTAATGCGCTTGATAATCTGCTCGCAGGAAAATTAATTTCTGCAGAGCAGAAGCCAAGCATTGGCTGTAACATCAAGTGGAAGAAGTAATCATTTAATCGCTGCAATCTTTTTGTATCTTCGCTTTCCTCTATGGAAAACAAGAAAATATCTCTCGGATTATTCGGGTTCGGCTGCGTGGGTCAAGGGCTTTACGATGTATTGAACCAATCACAAAGTTTGGAAGCAAGCATCGAAAAAATTTGTGT
Organism: Bacteroidota bacterium; assembly: GCA_016195025.1. Lineage (NCBI taxonomy): Bacteria > Pseudomonadati > Bacteroidota > Bacteroidota bacterium. The sequence continues at coordinate 128,910 of JACQAL010000016.1, forward strand.
AAAGGATAGAAATAAAACCCGCAGGTTAGATGCAAATCGTTTTACGTACGACAAAAAAGATATTCTCTCAAGAAAAGATTTGGATGTTGTGGTGGAATTAATAAGCGACACCGATGCCGCGTTTGAAATTGTAAGCACCGCGATGAAAAACGGAGTGAGCGTGGTGAGCGCAAGCAAAGAAATGCTGGCAAAATATTTTCCCGAACTTTATAAACTTCAGCAGCAGAATAATGTTTCTTTGATTTACGAAGGAAGCGTGGGCGGAAGTATTCCCATTCTCAGAAACCTCGAAGAATATTATGACAACGAACTTTTGCAAAGTGTTCGCGCCATTCTGAATGGCACATGCAATTATATTCTTACAAGAATGGAACTGGAAGGGAAAGATTATTCTGAAATTCTGAAAGACGCGCAGGCAAGCGGTTTTGCCGAAGCAGATCCCTGGCTCGATGTTTCGGGTTGTGATGCGAAATATAAAATTCTTCTCATAGCTGTTCACGCATTCGGATTGTTGCTGAAGCCCGAACAAATTATGAATCTCGGAATTCAGAATGTGCGTTACGAAGATATTTTATATGCAAAGGAAAAAGGTTTGCGAATAAAACTTCTCACGCGCGCTGAAAAAATAGGAGACAAGTATCGCGTGTATGTGATGCCGCATTTCATAGACAAAACTTCTGAACTTTTCAATGTTCTGTATGAATACAACGCGGTGGAAGTGGAAGGAGCGTTTTCGTGCAAGCAAACTTTCACCGGCAAAGGAGCGGGAAGCCATCCCACGGGAAGCGCGGTGCTTTCAGATATTTCTGCGCTCACGTACAATTACCGCTACGGCTACAAGAAGTTGAAGAAATTTATGAATGGCAATGGTTCTGTTCCTGATTCAGCAAAACTTTTAGATACAGATTTTAAAATCAAAGTGTATGTGCGTTTCTCCAATAAATCTGAAATAGAAAAACTGGAAATTGTTTCAATAGAAGAAGAATATAAATCAGCAAAAAATAATTACATCATCGCAACAGTAAATTTTAAATCGCTGTTTCATTTCGCAGGAAACAAAAACAGCAAAGTTTTTATTTGTGCAATATAAATTTAGTTGTTGGTTGGTTGGTTTTTAGTTATAGTTCTTTTGTTGTTAGTTTTAGTTAAAAATCAAAACCGACAACTATCCAATCAAAATCATAAACCAAAAACTGAAATATGCATTTAGAAATTATCACCCCCGACAAAAAACTTTTCAGCGGAGAAGTTAAATCCGTAAATCTTCCCGGTTCTGCCGGCTATTTTGGGGTTTTGAAAAATCACGCGCCATTAATTTCCTCTCTTAAAAAAGGAAATGTAAAAGTAGTAGACGAGCAAAAGCAAACTCATTCTTTTCCTGTGAAAGGCGGTGTTGTGGAAGTTCTGAAAAATAAAATCACCGTACTCGCTGAATGAGTAAAAAGAAGATGTCCGCTGGTCGGAATTTAAAATTCCAATCCACTATTACTACTTCTTCAGCAAAAAACGAACGCCTCTTTTCAATTATTGTTTTCGCATTTGCCTTTTTAATTTACAGCAACACGCTGAATCACGGCTATGTGCTGGACGATGATGTGGTGTACCTGAAAAATTCTCTCGTGCAAAAAGGCATGAGCGGCATCAAGGAAATTTTTTCTCACAGTTTTATTTACGGCTTCACCGGCCACAATGACCAATCGTACCGCCCGATGGTGCAGGTGGTATATGCAATTGAAAAAAGTTTATTCGATAACAATCCGCACGCAATGCATTTTGTGAATGTGCTGTTGTTTGCATTATCCTGTTTGCTGCTTTATAAATTGCTTCAGAAGTTATTTGCGCGCTTTTCATTTTCATTACTCACTTCTCACTTCTCGCTTCTTGCCGCTTTGTTGTTTGCTGCTCATCCCATCCATACCGAAGCGGCTGCTAACATAAAAGGGCTGGATGATATTTTAAATTTTTTGTTTTTGATTTTATCGCTACTGTTCATCTTCCGCCATGTTGAAACCGGGAAGAAATTATTTCTCGGCCTTTCGGTTTTATTTTTCTTTCTATCGCTCCTCTGCAAAGAAATGGCGGTGACCTTTCTCGTTATTATTCCCATGACGGTTTTCTTTTTCACGAATCAATCACTGAAAAAAATATTGACAGGAATGGCGCCATATGCTGGGGCATTCATCATTTATTTCCTTATCCGGAAATCTGTGCTGGAGGTTGTAACCTTCGAAGAAAAAATGAAAGTGGTGAACAATGCGCTTGCCGCAGCAACAACCGAATCCGACAGAATCGCAACAGCCATTTACATTCTCGGAAAATATATTTTGCTTTTATTTTTTCCGCATCCGCTTTCGTGGGATTATTCTTACAACCAGATTCCGATAGTGTCTTTTACAGACATTAAAACAATTATTACACTGCTGGTTTTTGCCGCGCTGGGAATTTATGCGGCTTTAACTTTTAAAAAGAAAAATATTTTTTCATACTGCATTTTATTTTTCTTCATCACCATGTCGGTCGTGTCAAATATTTTTATCATGATTGGTTCTACGTTGGGAGAACGGTTTTTATTCGCGCCTTCTCTCGCCTTCTGCATTGCGGTTCCGTTTTTCCTTCAGCGGTTCGGAAAAAATATTTTATTTGGAAGCATCGGAGCAGTTCTTCTTTTGTTTTCCTTCAAAACTTTTACCCGCAACAATGACTGGAAAGATAATTTTTCCCTCTTTGCATCAGGCGTGGAAGCAACGCCCAACAGTTCGCGGGCAGAGAGTGCGCTTGGCTCTGCCTATCGCGACATGGCGGAAAAAGAAACAGACCCTGCCCAACGCAATGCGTTATATCAAAAAGCAATTCCCTACTATCTGAAAGCAATTGAAATCCTGCCGGAGAATACCGAAGCGCTGTACAACGCAGGTGTTACTTATTACGGAATGGGCGACAAAGAAAATGCGCTTAAGATGTACGGGCAAACTTTAAAAGTTTCTCCCGAATATACCAACGCGGCAAATAACATTGGCGTTATTTATTTTGAACGGAAAGAATATGAAACAGCAAAAAAATATTTTGAGCAGGCGCTGAAGTACCAGCCCAACAACGCAGACGCAATGGGAAATCTCGGAGCCATTAATCACAATCTCGGGAATCTGAAAGAAGCAGTTGACTATTATAAAAAAGCGCTGGCTATAAATCCTGCCAATCAAAATGTAAAAAGCAATCTTGAAAAAGCCGAACAGGCATTGGCAAATAGTCATTAATATTTTCCCGCTTGTTTATTTTTTGTGTTGCATAATTCTTCTGGCATGGTGGCAATATTAATTGCTTCGCTGAGAAGATAAGTCGGGGCGCTGCCTATATGCAGCAATTTATAATACGCTGTCTTGGCGCATGGATTTTCATCTGTAAAATAATAGGCAATATCATTTGAGATGGGAACGCCAATTCCATTTTTGGTGCCGATGGTTTCAAAATTTTTCCCATCGGAAGAACGGAAAATAATATACGTGCCGTCCGCATGTTGGTTTGCCACCAGCCATTTCAGGTACACTTTCCCTTCGTTATACGTTGCCGTGAACAGCTTTATTTCGGCAATGCTGTCTTCCACATAGCGCGTACTGTCTCCGCCTTTGGAAACATACACCAGTTGCGCTTTTGCATTTGTATTTCCCAGCAGGAAAACAGCGCAGGCAATTGCAAAAAGTTTTTTCATTTTGTTTTTATTTGATGATTATTTTTTCTTCTGAAGTTTTGTCCATGTTCGAAACAGTCACAAAATAAATTCCTGCCGGAAATTTATTTTCCACCGGAATGCTTAGCGTTTCATTCTCCGATTGCGGAATTGTTTTTGCTGTGTAATGCTCCTTTCCTAAAACATCGCGGATGGAAAGCATAGATTCCTTTCCCATGCTTTCGGAAATAGTTACATGAATGATTTCAGAAGCCGGATTCGGATACACACTGACAGCGTTTTCGCTTTGCAGGTTCACCGAAACAATTTTGCTGTAAGAAAAATTTCCATTGCTGTCGGTTTCCTTCAGGCGGTAATAGGAAACTCCGCCATAGGGATTTTCATCCTGCGCGCTGTAATGAATAATGGCGGAAGAATTTCCTGCGGCATTTATTATTTCAACTGTTGAAAAAGTTGTTCCGTCTTTCGAGCGCTCAAGCGCAAAAGAAGAAGTGCTGCTTTCCGAAGCAGTCGCCCAGGTTGTTGCCACAATTCTTCCTTCCGCCTTCGCAGAAAAATCCATCATTGTTACGCCAAGAATTTCAGGAGCGCCCCCGGTATTTGCCAAAGAAAATTTATTTCCGTTGAAGGAAGAAAAATTTCCCGAGAGCATATTTCCCCAGTAATTGCTTCCGCAGGAAAATCCCCAGGGAGTATGGCTCAAATCAACCCACGCGGCAGAGCCGTCATCCTGCAATACGGTGACGGGCGGAAGCGTTTGCACGTTGTCATTTACTCCCGCGCATCCGAAATAAATTCTCACCTGCCCCATATCGAGCGGTGTGGCGGGCGATTGCGAAATGGCATGATAGCGCACATACGATGCGTTTGAAATTCCAGCCGGCTTTGTGTAACCCAGCGCTTCGGCAGAACTGTCAATCATTTCGGCAGTGTAAGAAGTGGAGTCGCTGGTTTGCTGGTCAAGAGTTAAATCAATTCTGCGGTACGAATTATTTTTCCCAACCGGAAAAAGTTTTGTGATGCCGTAATCACTATTCACAATGTGGCGCAGGGGGCCTTTCACAAAACTGCTGTCCTGCGGAAAGCATTGCAGCGCAATGGAAGCAGATGAGCCGCAGGTTAAAATATTTACGGAGGATGTTGTGATGTGCCCGTCTTTCAATGTAAGCGTTCCGTTCACGGTGGCCGGAGCGTTCAGGCGAAGCGCTTCGGCAGGAGTGGAATTATTTATAGTGAGGTTGTTGAAAGCACTTGTTGAACTTCCGCTGATGATTTGAAGCGCACTTCCGTTAAAAGTTATTTTATTCGCGCCCGCGTTAAAAGTTCCGCTGTTCGTCCAGTTTCCGCTGATGGTTAAATCGGCATTTGCGGTGAATGTTCCGTTAACGGTAAGATTCGTGCAGGAAAAATTTGAATCGAGCGTTACGGTGTTTCCTGAATTTATGGTTACATCATTTCCTGCGGAAGGCGCAGCCGTTGCCGTTGCGCAGCCGCATTCCGGAATTTTCCAGGAGGAAGCGCTGCTCCAGTTTCCGCTGTTTCCGCTCACATACGTAAAAGAAGCAGGATAAGAAAAATAAACCCGGAACCGCGCTGGCGCTGTTTGCGCAATCACCGGAAGCGAAATAGTGTAGGTGCTTGCCGTGCGCATTTCGTATAATTGCCCGGTGGATAAATCTTTCATCTTGATGCAAACGCCCGAAGTAAAGGGTCCTGTTTCTTCGGGTGTAATGCTGTACGTTCCTGCCGTACCTATTTTTAAAAATACATCCGTAGTAGTGCGCGTAGAAAATTCCGGCATTGCATTGATGGAAAGTTCTTCCGCAGCGCTGTCCTTGGTGAAAATATTCGGCACGGCAGCGTTGAATGAAAAAAGTTTATACGCATCGTAATTGCTGTCGAAACCAAAAGTCGCGCTGTCAAGGTAGCGGATAATGGTTTCATCGGAATAACTTGCGCGCGCAATTTTAATTTTCAGCGCATCGGTTACCTGCGCATTCATCATCTGAAAACAGAGGATGAAAACTGAAACGGCAAAAAGTTTTTTCATGGTTCTATTTATTTAGGTTTGACTTCGGAAAGGAGTTGAGGAATTTTTGCAAAATCCATTGCCTTATCCAGAAAATAATCGGCTCCGTATTTTTCGGCAGCCGCTTTAATAAAAGCATCCGCCATGTTGGTAAGTATCACCACCACTATTTCGGGATGCTGCTGCTTGAGCACTTTCAGAAAAAGAATTCCGTTGCCATCGGGAAGTTGTATGTCTAATATGATAAGGTCGGGTTTGTGTTGTTCAACCAGTGTTTTTGCTTCGCCTATGGTGGTTGCCGTGTTGAGCACTTCCACCGTTTTCACATCGAGCAGCATTTCTTTTAAGTGGGAGAGGATGATTTGCGAATCATCCACCAGCAGTACGTTTAATTTTTTTTCCATACAAAAAATTTATGAAACAAAGGAACAGCATGGCAGCCATTCGGGAAATAGAAAGGACTATGCTTATTGCGTAATGCGGAATTATTTTTTTCGTAATAAGAATTTATGTTCTTGTAGTACTTGTACTACAAAGCCATCCTTTTCCCCTCTGATAATAAATAAAAAAGCCCCGGCATTTCTGCCAAGGGCTTTTACCAAAAAGAAACCGGGACTTTAATTAAACCGTTTAATATTTATTTTTATTCCGGCAGAAAGAAGCAGGGAGAAATTATTCTTCTCACGGAACCAGAATAAATTCTGCTGCGGGCAGTTCAGGGTTGTATAATAGCCCGCGCCCGCTGAAAAAAATAACTGGAGCGGACCCGTAATATATTTATTCATGCCGAAGCCGATATGCTGTTCAAGTGTTTTGATTCGCGCGCCCGCATAGTAATCCGAGAATTCCGGATTCAGTGAACTTTCCTGATGAACCACATAATTTCCCAGCAGGGCGTTGTAATGCCAACCTATATCATAGAACAAAAAAATTTCTGCGGCATCGCCCGGGTTAATAGTGAACGAATAATTTCCGCGCAAGCCGGAAATATTATTGCTGCGGTTCTGAATATTTATTCCTGCCGAAAAACTTTGCCGCTCGGTATTCAATGCAAGTTGCGGAGAAACCGAAGCGCCAATTCCGCTGCCGCTCACCATTTCGCGGAGCGATGCGCTTATGGTTTGCGCGCGTGTTATTTCCATTCGGAAGAAAAAAATAAAGACGGGCAGCAGTAGTAATGTTGTTTTTGTTTTCATGTTTATAAATTTTAGTTGATGATTTTTTATGAAACAACGGAAAGCAAGCCGCGCCACGCGGGAAATAGAAGCAACTATGTGTTTCGTGTAAAAAGAAAAAATGGAAAACGTAGTGGTTAGAACTACAAATAATAAATTCTCAGAGGAAGGAACGCTGCGCTGTTGCGGAGGTGTGATTCGAACACACGACCTTTGGATTATGAGCCCAACGAGCTACCCCTGCTCTACTCCGCGGTGTTAAACTATAAAAAATTAATTTACCAGATTGTTGCGGATGGCATAATTTATCAGGTCGGCATTGTTCTTCATTCCCATTTTTTCAAGAAGGCGGTGGCGGAAGGTGCTGATGGCGGGAACGCTGAGCGAAAGTTCTTTGGCAATCTGCGAAACCTGTTTTCCTTTGGCAATGAGAATGAACGTCTGGTATTCGCGGTCGGATAAAAGTTCGTGCAGCGGTTTGTTTTCGGGATGCTTCATTTGTTCCAGCATGAGCGCGGCAACGGAAGGAGGCAGGTATTGTTTTCCGCTCAGCACCTGCTGCACCGCTTTGATGAGTTCTTCGTCCACCGAATTTTTTGAAACGTATCCCATGGCTCCCGCTTTTAATGCGCGCAGCGAAATCTGCTCTTCGGGATGCATGCTGAAAACCAATACGGGAATTTTTGTGTGTTCCGCTTCCAGTTGATGCAGCACTTCCAATCCGTTTCTGCCGGGCATGTCTATATCGAGAATCAGTAAGTCCCATTCTTTTTCTTTCAGCCGTTTAAAAACTTCTGCCGCACCGCTTGCTTCCCCGAATTCCACGCTGCTGAATCCGTCAGAAAGAAGTTGCTTCACGCCTTTGCGAATGGCGGAATGGTCATCGGCTATGAGGATGTGTTTCATTACTACTAAATACTAATCAATACTAATGTACTAATTGTTGCCTGTTTTGATTGGTATATTGGTGCGGATTGGTATTTAGTAGGGTTCATCGGTGTAATCATATTCTTGCTGTTAACGTAACTGTTGTTCCTTTTCCCTGTTCGCTTTTTATTTCGAGAGATGCTCCGGCAATATTCGCGCGCTCGCGCATGCCGAGCAAGCCCATGGAAAAAGGGTTCTTCAGTTTTTCACTGTCCATTCCTTTTCCGTTATCGGATATTTTCAGAATCAAAAGCCCCCCTCCATCTCCCCCCGAAGGGGGGAGGGCTTGATGTTGTATTTCTATTTTCACTTCGCTTGCCTGCGCATGCTTGGCAATGTTGGTGAGCGCTTCCTGGCAGACGCGGAAAAAACAAGTGGATAAATTTTTTTCATACTGCTGTTCTTTCGCGTGCAGGAGGAGCGATGGTTTTATTCCTGTTTTCTTTCCGAACTCGCTCACGAGCCACTGAATAGAGGGAATTAATCCCAGCGTATCAAGAATTCCCGGGCGCAGTTCGGTGGCGATGCGCCTGAGCGATTGGGCGGTGAGGTCGGCATCTTTGAGAAGGTCGTTAATTTTTTCTTCGAGGTTGTTTTCGGGCGTGCTGAATTTTTTGAGCGATGACAAGCCGATTTTTATTCCCACCACCTGCTGTCCGAGTTCATCGTGAATTTCGCGGGCAATGCGTGCGCGCTCTTCTTCCTGCGCGGTTTGAAGATGCTCGGCAAAACTGCGCAACTGAACTTCTGATTTTGCCAGTTCTGCGGTGCGGTCAATCACTTTTTTCTCTAACTCGGCATTCATCCTGATAATTTGCTCTTCGGCTTTTTTTCGTTCATCCACATCTACCATTACCGAGAGAAAACAATCTTTGCCGTTGATATTCACCTTGTGCACAGAAGCGGACACCCATCGGTGTTCTCCGCTTTTTCTTCGCGCTTGGATTAATGCGTCTTTTACAAGACCGGTTTTATTAACGGCTTTTATTATTTCTTCCCGCTGCCGCGGATTTGGAATGAGGTTAAGTTCCAGCGATGTTTTGCCGATGAGTTCTTCTTTTTTAAATCCGCAGAACTCCGCAAAGGCATCATTGACTTTAATATATTTTCCCGTGGCTGCATCGGCAATGGCTTTGAGAACGGGGCTTTTGTAAAAAACGCTGGAGAAAAGATTGCTGCTGTCTTCCAGACGGAAAGTTGTCATCTTAAATTCTTCCTCGTATTTTTTCTTCTCTGTAATATCCGTGCCGATTCCGAGCAAACATTTTTTTCCGTTTAAGTTCAGCACACTCACCGATGCGTTTATCCATTTTATTTCTCCCTTCTTTGTTTTTTCCATAACTTCTCTGTCATGCAAAATGCCTTTTTTAGTTACCAGCCGCAAAATATCATCGTGGTCTTGCTTATGAAGCATGATGTTGAGCCGCAGGAGGGTTTTGCCTATGAGTTCTTCTTTTTCATAGCCGTAAAACTTTATGAACTGCTCGTTCACCTCTATGATTTTTCCTGATGCCGCTTCGGTGAGCACCATCATGAGCGGACTTTTATAAAAAAGTGTGGAATAAAGATTGCGGCTGGCTTCGGTTTTTTCTATATCGGGATGGAGTTCCATGATTGCGTTCTATTTATCCCTACTAAATACTAATTCATTACCAATATACCAATCAAAACAGGCAACAATTAGTATATTGGTACAGATTGGTATTTGGTAGAAGTAAATATTTTTCTATGCGTTCAGCCATTTGACGGATGCTTCTTTGGTGTTCAAGAGTTTTACTTTATGGCTCATGCCCGATGCGAGAATGATGATGCGGGCGAGTATGGTATGAAAAACACTGGTGCCGAAGAGCGCCACCTTATCATAGTCGAGCAGTTTGAGGGCATTGCCAGCGGCTTTGCGCACGTTGGTAATGCGGAGGGCTTCGGCTGAATTGAACTGCGGCAGGGTGTGGTCGGAAAGAATGACGGAGGGAGAAAAATACTTGAGCGCGTTCTGAAAATCAATTTTGCTGTCCACCACTTTTATTTCGCAAGGCAGGTTGGCACGCTGCAGTGTGCGCTTTACCAAATCGGCATCGGAGGGGTTGTCTTCGAGGTGGAGGATTTTGATTAAGGCAGGCATTGGGTATTAGTCCTTATTTTTTATCTTTACAAAAAAGATTAAACATGCGCGCATTTATTGTAAAAACCGAGAGCGAGGCGGCAGCAAAACTATTGCTTGCTTTTTTAAAAACCGTTCGCCTGGTAAAATCCATTACCCCGGTTGCCGATGAAACTAAAACCGGAGTTGTAAATGAACCGGCAGAAGAATACAACTGGATTAATCCTGACCGCCCCGCCACGGAGGAGGAGATTGAAAAGATGCTGGAGGAATGTGAAGCCGAAGAAGGCATTCCTGCCAAAGAAGCGCGGGAAAAAACTTTAAAAGAATTGCGGGAATGGGAAACCACTCGGAAGAGATAATTTATAAACCCAGGGCGAACCGGAGCATAAAGGCAATTTCCAAATATATCAGGGATAAAGGTTATCCTGATACTTCTGAAAAATATGCCGCCCGCCTTTATGATTTCGGTGACTCGCTCGCCAACTTTCCCGAAAAATATCCCGTATGCCGTTTCAAAAAACTTGCTGACCGAAACCTGCGCTGCGCGGTGTTTGAACAGAACTATATTTTTATTTACAAAACAATTCATCACCGGTTGGTTATTTACAATGTGGTTCACGGCAGGGCAATCAGGTATTGATTTTTTTTAGGATGCTGTACAACTGCCCTTCGGGAATTTTATGCTTGAGAATTATTTTGGTTCGAACGAGCCCGCTGTAATAATCATCTATGATTTTTTCTTCCTGCGCGGGGGTGAGGTTTTTCCATTTGGTTTTTCGTTTCATAGTATATACAAATAGCGTTGACGAATGCGCATAGGCGAATATCATTTTATCACAATCATCTTTTTGCTCATGATTCCTTTCTCTGTATTTACTCTCATAAAATAAATTCCTTCGGGCTCTGCCGAAAGGTCTATTGTGCAGGGGGAAGATGTCATGCTGTTTTTTCCGTATATCCTTCCGCCCAGCACATTATAGACCTCAATGCTTTTTATTGCTACGCTGCTTTGAAGTGTGAAAATGCCGGAAGAGGGGTTGGGGGAAATAGAAATACTGTTTGCAAAATCTATTTCATTAATACCGCTTGAGGAGCTAACAGTAACCGTTGATGTTTCTGCGCAACCAGACGAATCGGTAATAGTTATAATATAAGACCCTGGCTGCAAATTAGAAGCTGTTTGAGTGCTTTGCCCACTGCTCCATGAGTAAGTGTAAGGCGGATTGCCTCCGCTTGCTGTTGCGGTGGCAGAGCCATTGCTGCATGTGGTGCAGGAAGCATTGGCAACAGTAACGCTAAGCAAAGGCAATGGAAGTACGCATATATTTTTTATTGCCGTGTCAGTGCACCCGTAATTATTGGAAACAACAAGCGTTACGGTGTAAGTTCCCGGAGCATTGTAAGTATGTGCTGGACTTTGCTGCGTAGAAAAATTTCCATCTCCGAAATCCCAATGCCATATTACGACACCAGTGGATAGGTCGGTGAATGGAGTGAGGTTATTGAAGCACACACAAGGTGCATTAAAATTAGCAATAGGTAATGGGTTCACCGTAACAGCAATACTTGCTGTTGCAACACAAGTGCCCGTTGTTGCAGTTACAGAATATGTTGTATTTGCAGTAGGCGAAATTATAATTGATGTTGTTGTTTGCCCTGTGCTCCATGAATAAGTTGCACCGCCCGAAGCAATAAGCGTATCGGTTTGCCCTTTACACATAGTTGTATTTCCGGCAATGGATGCCGTGCATTGTGCGTTTGCCTCGAAGAGGTGGAAACCTACATTCCCGCAAACTGCAATTGATACAAGAAGTGCGTAAAAAATTTTCATTGTTTTTATTTTTTGTCCCGCACATAAATTTTATGGGCGGGACAGGTTAAATATTATTCTGCAATTACAAATTTATCCGAAGATATTAAATCTTCGCCTTGCATGTAGCGGTAATAATATATTCCGCTTTTCATGTCGACTCGATTTATTTGAATTTCATTTGTATTGATGTTATCAATCCGTTTCACTTCCCTACCGAACATATCATACACTATGAACGAAGAATTGTAGTAAATGGTTTCATCTGGCAATTTAAAGATGGCTGTTTGGTTGAAAGGATTGGGATATAATCCTTCAGGCTCCCAGCAGCAATGCTTTAAAAGTGATTTTGTTTTTCATTTGAATTGAGATTAAAGTTAAATATTATTTTTGTTTGCCACGCTTTTGGGGATTACCAACCCGTGGTTTGGTTTTGTTTCTGGTTATAGGTTTCATTTTTTTCTTCCTTATTATATAATGATTGCGCTCTTCACCTCGCTGGGCGGGCTCATTTGTCCGCGCTGGGTTTTATATTTCACATAGTAAAAAACTTTTTTGCCTTCATCGGTATCGGCATGGGTGGCGCGGAAGAGGAAATGCCCAGTGCTGCCAATGTGGGTGAAACTGCTCAGCGGAGGCGCTGCTGCCTGCAGGGGCGGCTGGCCGGCTCCGCCACCGGGTGCGGGCGGAGGAGGCGGAACCGGATTTTGCACTATGAATTCATATACTTCTACCGAAATAACTCCTTCGGGCTTTGCATGGCTATGCGGAGTGTCGGGGTTTGTAAAACGGAGGGTGGTTACGAGATGTTCGTTTTTATCTACGCTGAGCCCGGGCGCTTTTTCAGGCGCGTGGGTGGGCGTGGGGTTGGCATCGTGGGCTCCTGTTTTGCGGTGCAGGGTTTCGCGGTCGGCAGCGTTCCATTTGGTTTTGGGAATGTCGTTGTAAATGAGCATGAGTTGGTCTTTCATTTTTTTTTCCAGCCCGGTTTCAGGGTCGCGTATCAGGTCTTTTACGGCAGTGGTGCGCGTTACTTTTTTGTTGTTGTAAAGCGTCCAGGTATCCTGCCAGTTCACGGGCGTGTTGGGCGTGGGCGTGGTGGCATCAAAGAGCGTGTTCAGGTTGGTAATGTTTGCCGCATCAATCACAAGGCGGGCTGCATTGGCGCTCAGGTAAGGAACTACTAATTCAAAATAGGAGTTGAGTTCCTCGAGGGTGGTTGGAAAATTTGAATTGTTCATTGTTTGTTTAAGGGTTTAGAATTGAGTAGTGGGTAGTGGGTAGTGAGTAGTGAAAATTGAGAATTAAGCAAAAAATTAGGTTTTACTGATTTATCGTATACGCTAAACTTGCTGGCGTATACGCTAAACTCGCTGGCGTATACGCTAAACTTGCTGGCGTATACGCTAAACTTGCTGGCGTATACGCTAAACTTGCTGGCGTATACGCTAAACTTGCTGGCGTACACGCTAAATCTGCTGTAGTTTACTATAAATGCGGCATAGCGTACTATGGCTTTTCCATAGTACGCTATCGCTTCGCAAGAGTGCAAATGCTTGTTCATTGTTTTTTTACTGCTTCTTTTTTACTCTCCCGCAGGGCTGTTTCCTTCGGTGTTTTCTTATTTGTCATTCTATTTTCTATCATCCCGGGCAAATGCCGTTTGCATCCACATGCCCCACAATAACTCCATCGGTAACATACACGGTAGCCGTGCCGCAGTTTTCAATGCCGGCATTGCTGTTGCAGGTGCCCGGAATATCGCTCACCCAAAACACACTGTGATGGTGCGAGCAGTTTTGCAGATACGAAGTGATTTGCGCGTTGCTCACCCCGCATTGTTTCAGTTCCGAAGCGTTGCCGGCAGAAACTTTTTTGGTTACCGGCTTCACCGCTTTTCCTGCGCTGATGGCAAACAAGCCGAGCGCGAGCGTGAAGAGAAGTCCCGATTTTATCGGGATGCTGAGCCAAATTGTTTTTTTCATTGTGGTTTGGTTTTAGTAACTCACCCCGACTTCGTCACCCCTCTCTTTTTGAAAGAGAGGGGAAGGGGAGAGTTTGTTTATGTTTATTTGTTTTTCATTTTCATTTTTTTCTTTTCCCTCTTTCTCCCCATCGGGGAGACGGGGAGTTTTTGACGAGGGTTTGCCATTCTTTCCAGGCATCTTTAATTGCTAAGTAAAAGATGAAGCGGTTGGAAAAGAACAGTTCAAAGGAAAGCCGAAAGCGAAAACAAGTTGGGGTACAAATGGCGCAGTTATTCAGATTGAGAGTGAAAAAAATCTACACTACTGGATATTTCTATGAGATTCCTCACTTCGTTCGGAATGACATGCCTCTTATTTAGGGTAAAGAGAGAGCGGGCGCGGGCTTTGCCCGCGCCCGCTCTCTCCTCTCCAAACCGTCAACGCTGTCATTCCGAATGAAGCGAAGCGAAATGAGGAATCTCACTATACAAATCGTACAAAATGTCCAGTAGAGTGAAAAAAGTTTATCTTTGAAAATACTTTACTTAAAAAAGAACCCATTATGCCCGTAGCCATTGTAACTTCTGAAAAGAAATCGGAACTGAAACACCTGAAAAGAGGTTCAAAAAACATATCGGTTCATATCATGCAGGATGAATCCATAGAAGATTTTTTGCTGGGAAAATTATTAGAAGCCGCCCTGAAAGAAAAAGGCGAAAAAAAAATGGGTGACCCGCTGAAATTTCTCAGGGCGCATGGATGTAAAATATAAGCCGAAATATTCGCGCGATGTGCGAAAAATAAAATCCGATTCGGAACTATCATGGGCGCTGGCGGCAGTTCTTTACAACATCAGGTCGGCAAAAAACAAGGGGCAAATAAATAATTTGAAAAAGTTGGATGAGTATGAAGTGTTTTACAGAATAAAAATAAAACTCAGCCATAAAAAAGATTATAGATTAGGAATAATGATAAAAGGAAACAAAGTTTGGCTGCTCCGTTTTCTTAAAAGACGTAAAATATATGAGGAGTTTCCTTAAATCCTAACATTTAAAATCTTTATGAACGAACTTCATTCTCTCCTGCATAGTTTGACCAGCGCTGAATGGGCAGCGTTCCGCAATTACCTCACCTGCTTCACCACCTATAATAAGGAAGACCTCAAACAAGTGCAGTTAGCCGAAATGCTCATGCAGGAAAACATTTCTCCCACGCACGCGCAATGCTGCATACAACTTTACGGCACCAGGAATGCGCATGAGTTTGACGATTTGAAATACCGCCTCAAAGAAAAAACATTGGACTTTCTGCTCACCGATATTTCGTGCGACAAGAAGAAAGAACTGGATGAAGCCGATTACGCCATCATTAAAATAAAAAAGAAGAGCGCGCAGTTCCAGCACCTGTTTTATTCAAAAAAAAGAATCCATTTATTATATGGTTTGCTCGATGAAATTATTTCCCTCGCAAAAGAATACGAACATTATTCATCCTTGGCAGAACACCTCCGGTTAAAGAAAGCAATAACAGGTCCTAAAAGCAGCCAAAAAGAATTTGAAAAGATAAGTAAGGAAATGAATTATTATTCCGAATGCAGCCGCATGATAAACCAGGCAGAGCAGCGCTATTACGAACTCATCATACTGCTTGAGTATTCCGGCAAGCCCGCTGAAAAAAAACTATCCGCCTTCTTTGAAAATGCAATTGGAGAATTAGACGGATACTACCAGCAAACAAAATCGCCCCTGATAAAATACCACCGCAAGTTTTTAGAACTGGGATTTTACCTGCATAAAAAAAGTTACACCACTGCCCGCACCGTTTGTCTGGAGTTGCTCGGCATTGTGCGCAGCAACAAATCCGTTTACCGCAGGCAGCGCATAGGCGTGGTGTACGATAACCTTTCGCGCTGCGAGTGTTACCTCGGCAACTTTCAGCAGGCAATCGAATGGGCGCAGCACGCACAAAAGCAGTTCAATGCCGCTTCTGAAAATTACTGCATTGCGCTGGAGCAGGAGTTCTACGCGCTCTTCGCGCTGAAACAATACGAGCCCGCGCTCGCGCTTGCCGAGAGAATGCTTTCCTCCGCCACCGAAAAAGAACTCGGAAAGTTCCGCTACGCAAAATACCAGTTGCTGCGCGCCAACGCGCTGTTCCAACTCCGCAGGTTCACCCAGGCATTAAACATTCTCTCGCAGGAATGGGAAATCTCCAAAGACAAAGAGGGCTGGGAAACCGGCTTGCGCGTGCTGAAAATAATGACGCTGCTCGAAATGAAAAAAGAAAGCGAAGCCACGCTAAACATTCTCGCGCTCAAACAATTTTTCAAACGCATGGGCAGCGCAAGCCCGCGCGATAAAATTATTCTCAACCTGCTCATGCAGGCGCAGCGCGCAGGATTTATGTTTAACCTGCTCAACGGAGTGGCGCACGAAAATATTGCTAAACTCAGCCCTCCCTCCCCCCGAAGGGGTGAACATGCGCGCGCAGCCCTCTCCCCTTCGGGGAGAGATGGAGAGGGGCTTCTCTCCTGGCAGCCCTTCACCCCCGAAGTAATTCCTTTCCACCAATGGTTTGCTTCCAGGATGCCTGCCGGAAAAAAGAAAACAACAGAGAAAGAATTCGCGCAGGAGAGCTAACCCGTGGAAAACAACCGGGGAGCAAAAAAAACTAATCAATAATTACGACTTTATTTTTTAACGACCTGTGTCTTTTCACTTCAGCAAGAATTGTATTTGCGATGGATTTAAAATCTTTAGTTCTCGCTTGCAGGAAAATAATTCCGTAATGAGTTTGGTTGATAAACCGGTCGTCTAAAAAATCTTTATCATACGTAACAATAGTCATTTTTGCCCGCAGCGAATAATTGAAAATAAGTTCATCCCCGCTTCCCGCATATTTTGTTTTTATAATATGCCTGACAGGAATATTGTTTCCGCTTAAGTGGATAAAAATATCGTGAGGAATGTTTTCGTCAAGAAGCAAGCGCATGAGTGAACAATATCTCCTCGCGTTTTAGCCGTTTGGCAGAATAGCCCAATGCAGCAAGAATGTCTGCCTTGGTTAACTGAGGGTATTGAAGAAGAATATCGGCAAACGCCCAATCACTCGCAAGAAGTTCAAGAATAAGTTCAACAGAAATTCGTGTTCCCTGAACAATAGGTTTGCCCCTTAGAATTTTAGGGTTAAAAGTAATACGGCTTTTTACAAAAGATTTTTTCATTGCCTGTCATTATTCTGATACAAAGATATAAATTATTATTTGCCCTGCTCCCGTGAGAGAAAGAAAGGGCGCATCAGATATACTGAACGAACATGAGTTTGCAAGAAACTTACAAGTCAGCAGTCCGCAATCTTCAGTCGGCAATTTTGCTGACTGTGGACTGGAGATTGGCGACTTGTTTTGCAAACTCAAACAGCATTAGTATACGTTTAATCAGCCCACTCCATTCCTTTCTTCAGCAATGAACTTGTTTTTTCTTCCGCGGAATTTTTTTCGGGAATAAAATCATAGAGCCATGTTGCTTCGGGCGGCAAACTCATCAGGATGGATTCTGTCCGCCCGTTTGTTTCCAATCCGAATTTGGTTCCGCGGTCATACACTAAATTGAATTCGGCATATCTTCCCCTGCGCAGCAGTTGCCATTGCTTTTCTTTTTCTGCGAACGGCTTGTCTTTGTTTTTCCGGACGAGGTGCATATATATAGGAAGAAAAATATTTCCGACAGCCATGACGAATTCGAAAAATTGCCCCAGCGGTATTTTTAACTGCGATTCATCCCTGCCCATGTGGTCAAAGAAAATTCCCCCGATGCCGCGCGTTTCATTTCTATGCGGGATGAAAAAATAGTCATCCGCCCGTTTTTTGAATTCGGGATAAAACGAAGGATGAAACCTGCTGCAGGTTGCTTTCAGCGTTTGATGAAAATAGTTTGCATCGGCTTCTTCAATATAAATGGGGGTTAAATCAATTCCCCCGCCAAACCATTCTTTCGTTTCAAGTTGGAGATAACGAACGTTCATGTGAATAATGGGAACCATGGGGCTTTGCGGATGAATCACCAGTGAAACACCCGTTGCAAAAAAAGTTTTTGCTTTATTATCTCCCGCTTCTTTTGAAAGAAATTCAGGCGCATTGCCAAACACTTCCGAAAAATTCACTCCGCCTTTTTCAAAAACAGTTCCCTGCTGAATCACACGCGTTCTTCCTCCGCCACCGCCTTCGCGCGTCCATACATCTTCCTGAAACGTTGCCGAGCCGTCAAGTTCTTCCAGCCCTTTGCAAATAGTATCCTGAAGATTTCTAAAATAGTTTGCTGCTTCCGCTTTCATCTGCTAATTTACTAATGCGTACTAATGTACTAATAACAGCCGATGAGAGTAAATGCCAAAAAGAAAATTACAATTATGTGACAGAATCTTTGCCGACTGCTACTTTGATTTCTTGAGCGCTTGTTCAATGTCTGAAATAATATCGTCAATATGTTCCAGCCCCGCAGAAACGCGGATGAGCGCGGAAGAAATATTCACCGCTTTTCTTTCTTCTTCCGAAAGTTTTTGATGGGTGGAAGAAGCGGGATGTGTTGCAATGGTGCGCGCATCGCCCAGGTTTGCCGAGAGAGAAATCAATTCAAGCGCGTCCATAAATTTTTTTGCGCGCTCGTAGCCGCCTTTCACGGCAAAAGTTACCACTCCTCCGCCCGCTTTCATTTGCTTCTTCGCGGTTTTATATTGTGAGTGTGAAGGCAGGAAGGGGTAATTTACTTTTTCAATTTCCTTATGCTTGCTTAAATGTTCTGCCAGA
The DNA here is from genome assembly GCA_016195025.1 of Bacteroidota bacterium. Lineage (NCBI taxonomy): Bacteria > Pseudomonadati > Bacteroidota > Bacteroidota bacterium. The sequence goes on from JACQAL010000016.1 coordinate 147,411, forward strand.
TGCAACGCATTCTCGCAATGCCTGTCCATGCGCACGGCAAGTGTTTCCAAACTTTTTGAAAGCACCCACGCATTGAAGGGAGAAATTGCCGGACCCGTGTTGCGGCAGAATAAATAAATTTCTTTTATTAAATCTTTTTTTCCGCATACCACGCCACCGAGAACTCTTCCCTGTCCGTCAATAAATTTTGTGGCGGAATGTGTAATCAAATCGGCTCCGTATTTTACGGGCTGCTGCAAATAAGGCGTGGCGAAACAATTGTCCACGTGGAAAAGTAATTTATTTTTCTTCGCAACTTTTCCGAGAACTTCCAGATCAAAAATTTCCAGCCCGGGATTGGAAGGGGTTTCCACGAAAAGCATTTTCGTATTCTTCTTAATGAGTTTTTCAATCTCTTTCGGATTATCACCGTCAAAATAGGAATGTTCAATTCCCCACTTCGGAAAATATTTTACGAGCATGGTATGCGTACTTCCGAAAATTGCGCGCGCGGAAATAATATGGTCTCCTGTTTTCAGAAATGCCATGAAACTTGCGAACACAGCA